>NZ_JAFAVV010000726.1 GCF_019242285.1 Bradyrhizobium sp. | reverse complement strand
CGGCCATGCCCAGGTAGCAAGAGTGGTTCGATCCGGCTCGAAGATTTCGATCAGAAGCGGGTAGCACGGCGCAGCATCGCTCGAATGGGTCGCGCTGCAGTCGCCACCGGGACAGGCCGACAAGGCGCCGAGCAGATCGATCTCCGCGAAAAACTCGATGAAATCGCCGGGGCGGACCGGACTTGCCTTCATGAAATACTGGTGCGTGTCCTTGGTGAACCCGGTGCACATGAAGACGTTGAGCACGTCGTGTACATGATGCTCCACCGCACAGGGCTCCGCCTTCAGTTCGGCGGCAAGCGCGCGCGACAGGTTGGAATGGCAGCAGAAATCGTAAGCAGCGCCGCCCAACAGGAGATTGGTATAGGGATCACAGCGCGTGCCGATGACGTCGTGGATGCCGGCCCCGTCCGAATCCCGGCCGTACCAGCCGAGCGTGTCATGGCTGATGGTCACCATGGGCCTGAGATGAGGCATGGTGCTCCAGAGCCGGTCACCGGCGCCGACATGGGTTGCGTGGAGCGCTCGCGTCTTGCCGCTGAAGAAGCGCTCGGAGAGATCGTCCGCGTTCCAGAGATTGAGGTCGCCGACCTGGGGGCCCTCGATGCTGACAACCCGGAAGAATTGGCCGCGTGACACACGAAATGCGCGGGCGTCGCGCGGCGGTACCACGACTTCGTGAATCTTGACCATCGTGCGCCGAGCGGATTCGAGCACAGCCATGTCGGGCCTGGACATTGTGCCGGCCGGATAAACGATTGTCGGTTGGGCCGCACGGCGCAGGGCTGCGTCGGCGGGGGCAGGTGGCGTCCTTGACGACATATTTCGACCTCGGGTCAGCTCGACGGGGTGACGATCACTTACAGTCTGTGCGTCGCCCCTGATAGAAGCAATCCGTCGCGGCGTTGCGAGGACAACGACAAGGCAGACGAGCGCGCCTGGCGATTGGCGAGCGCCGCGCCGCTCATTCCCGCTTTGGGTCACGGCCGATGAATTTTCGTGCGCCGTCGTGATCCGAGCAGCGGCAAAGCATCTCCGCCTCCGACTGGCTGCGGGGACGCGGCGGCCTGCAGCAGTTCTACAGATAAGCTGCGAAGATTATCTTTACAGTTTATCTTCATATATGCTAATCCGGCCTGCATGAACAATCCATCAGGCAGTGCCGGGGCGGCACGCACATCCGCGCTTGCGGAAGACCTTCGCTTGCTCATTGGAACGCTGAAGCGACGGCTTCGCGAGCAGGGTCAGCGAGAGGATCTCGCCCCTTCCCAGGTCGCAGTCCTGCTTCGCCTCGAAAAGGATGGGCCTGCGACCGTATCCGGCCTGGCGCGATCGGAGGGGATGCGTCCGCAGTCGATGAGCGCAGCGATCGCGGCGCTGGAGGCTGCCGGCCTCGTCCGCGGCGTGCCCGATCCCGACGACGGCCGGCAAACCATCATGTCGCTCACCGACGCCTGCCGCGAGCGGCTGCGCAACGGCCGGGCCGCGCGGCAGGATTGGCTGTCACGCACCCTTGCGACGAAGCTGTCTCCGCGAGAGCAGCAGGAACTTGCCGCGGCGGTCAGGTTGTTGAAGCGGCTCGTCGAAGATTGATGTCGACCTTGCCGCACCGATCACGCGAAACATCTGGCTGAAAGCACGATCATGCCGCTCACGATCCTCGATCCGATCACCGCCCTCATCATCGTCGATCTGCAAACCGGTCTCGTCGGCTCGGCTTTCACCCATCCGATCGATGCTGTCGTGGCACACGCCTGCGCACTCATCGCCGCGTTTCGACGGCACGCCCTGCCGATCGCGCTGGTCAATGTCGATGGCGTTGCGCCGGGACGAACGGAGCGGCCGCGCCAGGCTGGACAGTTCCCTGATGGTTGGACCGACTTTCTCCCGGAACTCGGCCGGCGGACCGGCGATATCGTGGTCACGAAGCGGACATGGGGCGCGTTCGCGAGCACCGATCTCGAGAGCCAGCTCAGAGCCCGCGGCGTCACGCAAGTCGTGATCGCCGGAGTCGCGACCGGCACTGGCGTCGAAGCGACGGCGCGCCAGGCTTATGAGGCCAGCTTCAACGTCACGCTCGCCATCGACGCCATGACCGATATACGGCCGAACGCGCATGACTACAGCATCGCCAACGTGTTCCCGCGGCTCGGCGAAACCGGCTCGACGCAGGCCATCGTCGATCTCCTTGAAAGGACCAGCAGGCATGAACTGGCTTGACCTCGTGGCGTACTTTTTCGGCGGCGCCTTCCTCACCAATGCCATCCCTCATGTCGTCGCCGGCATGATGGGAGAGCCATTCCAGACTCCCTTCGCGAAGCCGCGAGGCGAGGGTCTATCGACGTCGACTGTCAACATCCTGTGGGGCTTCTTCAACCTCCTCATCGGATATCTCCTGGTTTGCCGCGTCGGCGATTTCGGCTTGAGGAGCACGGGCGACGTCGTCGCGCTCGGTCTCGGCGGACTTCTGATCGGCCTCTTCCTGGCGCGGCGGTTCGGACGGTTTCACGGCGGCAATGAACCCGAGCGAACATGAGACGCGTGTTTCGATCGTTGCGGAGCTTCAACTACCGGGTCTGGGCGGCCGGCGCGCTGGTGTCCAACATCGGCACATGGATGCAGCGCGCCGCCCAGGATTGGCTGGTTCTCACCCAGCTCACGCAGCATAGCGCGTCCGCCGTCGGTGTCGTGATGGCATTGCAGTTTGGACCGCAGTTGCTCCTGATGCCCTGGTCAGGCTTCGCCGCTGATCATTTCAACCAGCGCAAGCTTCTGATGGCCACCCAGGCGGCGATGGGTGCGCTCGCGCTCATCCTCGGGCTTCTCACCGTCACCGGCCTGGTGCAGCTCTGGCACGTCTATGTGTTCGCCTTCCTGTTCGGCTGCAGCGCGGCGCTCGACGCCCCGGTACGCCAGACCTTCGTTGCCGAGCTCGTCGGCGATGCCGATCTGTCGAACGCGATCGCGCTGAACTCCACCTCGTTCAATGCCGCACGCATGATCGGACCTGCGGTCGCCGGCCTCGTCATCGCCTCCGTCGGCACCGGCTGGACGTTCCTGTTCAATGGCGCGTCGTTCATGGCGGTGCTGGCCTCGCTGTCGCAACTGCGCAGGTCGGAGCTTCGTCCCAATGCGCGCGCTCACCGCACCAGGGGTGGCGTCCTGCAGGGCTTTCACTATGTCTGGTCGCGTTCCGACCTGCGGACGACCCTGATCATGCTGTTCCTGATCGGCACCTTCGGGCTGAACTTTCCGATCTTCATCTCGACCATGGCGGTCGGTGTGTTCCACACCGATGCGCGCGGCTTCGGCCTGCTGTCCTCGATGATGGCGATCGGCACGATGTCGGGCGCGCTCTTGGCCGCAAGCCGCGAGCGGCCGCGCTTCAATTCGCTGCTGCTGGGTGCTGCGATCTTCGGCCTCGGCTGCACGCTGGCCGCCCTGGCGCCGAACTACTGGCTGTTCGCGGCTGCGCTGGTGGTGATCGGCGTCGCGGCTCTGACGGTGACGAACACGTCGAACGCGCTGATGCAGCTCTCGACCGAGCCCGCGATGCGCGGACGCGTGATGGCGCTGCGGCTCGGCGTCGCGCTGGGCGGCACCCCGATCGGCGCACCGATCGTCGGATGGGTTGCCGATCATTTCGGCCCGCGGTGGGCACTCGGCGTCGGCGCCGCCGCCGGCTTCGCGGCCGCCGTCG
>NZ_JAFAVV010000650.1 GCF_019242285.1 Bradyrhizobium sp. | reverse complement strand
GCCCTGCAGGAACAGCATCGGCACGCGCACGTCGAACAGGTGCTCACCGCGCTCCCGCGAGGGACGCCCCGCCGGATGCAGCGGGAAGCCCAGGAAGATGAGCCCGCGCACGCCCGGCAGAGGCGCCGCCGCCTGCGCCTGCGAGGTCATGCGGCCGCCGAACGACTTGCCGCCGGCGATCAGCGGCAGGCCGCGGGCGAGCTCGCCGGCCTTGGCGACGGCAGCGCGCACCGCTGCCTGGGCCAGCGCCGGCGGATCGGGCCGCTTGCTGCCCTGCTCCATATAGAGGAACTGATAGCGCAAGGTCGCGATGCCGCGCTCGGCGAGTTCGTCGGCGACGGCGGCCAGGAACGGATGCGCCATCCCCGCGCCGGCGCCATGCGCCAGCACGTAGCAACACGTCGCACCAGCCGGCAGCTGCAGCAGGGCCGAGACGGGCCGCCCGCCGACGTCGACGCTGACCGGGATGCCGTCCTTTGGGGCGCTACGCGGTGCCAAAGCGGGCGGCCGACCGGGCGCGCGCCTTCGCGGCCTCGATCTCGCGGTCGCGCGGCGGCGCCGTCGTGATCAGATCTTCGAGCAGATGGTGCGCGGCGTGCGCCACGGCCTCGACCGCACGATTGAAGGCTTCCTCGTTGGCCTTGGACGGCCGGTTGAACTCGCTCAGCTTGCGCACGAATTGCAGCGACGAGGCGTGAATCTCCTCATCGGTCGCCGGCGGCTTGAAGTTGTAGAGGTTCTTGATGTTGCGGCACACGAAACACCTCCATCAGGGTTCTCGGGATGCTGGCACGGCCCTATCATCGAAGTCCAACCCGGAGGGACCCGTGCTCACCGTCACGCGCGACATGATCCTGCCCACGACCGTCACCGGCTCCTATCCGCGCCCGTTGTGGTTCGATCGCAGCCTCGAGGGCCGCTCGTTCAAGACGGCAATGGGCGATTCGCTGTTCCGCGAGCAATATCTCGACGCCGTCGCCAGCATCGTCGCCGAACAGTCGGCCGCCGGCCTCGACATCGTCACCGACGGCGACAGCCGGTTCGACCTCACGGTCGGCGGCAAGTCGTGGTTCTTCTATCCGATCGAGCGGCTGGGCGGTGTCGAGGGCCATCGCGACACCTCGCGCGGCTGGATGAGCCGCCATGGCCTGCGTCCGGGCAAGATCCTGTGGGAGGTGCAGGAGGCCTACCAGCCCGGCGTCGTACGCCATCGCCTGACGCGGGGGCCGCTGGAATATGCCGAGCTGTGGAAGGTGGCGCAGCGCATGTCCGACCGACCGGTGAAGTTCGGCGCGATCTGCGCGCCGGCGCTCGCCTCGATGCTGTGGAACGAGCACTATGTCGACGACAAGGCGATGATCCTCGACCTGTGCGACATCATGAACGCGGAGTTTCGCGAGGTCGCCAACGCCGGCTGCCCGCTGATCCAGGTCGAGGAGCCGCCGCATCACAGCCGCGCGCTGATGGAGGGCACGACCGACGCCGACCTCGAATTCCAGACCATGGCGTTCAACCGCCAGCTCGACGGCGTCGATGCCGAGATCTGGGTCCACACCTGCTGGGGCAATCCGAACCAGCAGCGCGTGCACTGGAAGGTGCCGAGCTACGAGCGCGCCCTGCCACACCTGCTCCAGCTCAAGTGCGACGTGCTCACCATCGAGTGCGCGAGCTCCGACGGCCAGGACCTGCCGCTGTTCAAGAACATCAAGACCGACAAGAAGATCGCGATCGGCGTGGTCAACCACTGCAACACCGTGGTCGAGCCGGCCGAGCATGTCGCCGACCTGATCCGCCGGGCGCTGGAATACATTCCCAAGGAGCGGCTGATCATCAGCACCGACTGCGGATTCGGCCGCGAAGGGCTGTCACGGCGCATCGCGTTCTACAAGTGCGTGGCGCTGGTCGAGGGCACCAACATCGTGCGCCGCGAGCTCGGCCTGCCCGAAGCCCGCGTGCGAGCGGCCGACCCGCAGCTATGGTTCGCGTCGCGCTGACCCGACATCGCCGGACGGCTGCGG
>NZ_JAFAVV010000613.1 GCF_019242285.1 Bradyrhizobium sp. | reverse complement strand
ACATCGTGGAGCAGCGCTTTGCCGAGCCGGTCGCGACCGACAATGTGATCTCGGCCACCCTGTCCCGGCTGGCGGCAACGCTGGTCGCCGCGATGGAAAAGCAGGGCAAGGGCGCGCGGCAGCTCGCGGCGAGCTTCTTCCGCACCGATGGCGCGGTGCGCGTGATCGAGGTCGAGACCGGCCGGCCGGTGACCCGGGTCGGGATCGTCGACCGCCTGTTCCGCGAGCGGCTGGAGGCGCTGAATGATCCGCTCGATCCCGGCTTCGGCTTCGACCTGATCCGGCTGGCGGCGAGCCGTACCGAGATCGTGGTGCAGGAGCAGCGCGATCTCGACAGCCATGTGCACGACAATGACGAGCTGGCCGCCTTGATCGACCGCATCGCCGCGCGGATCGGGCGCCATCGCATCGTCGTGCACCTGCCGCAGGACACCCATATCCCCGAGCGCGCAGCGGTGCCTGCGCCGGCGCAGCAATGTCTGGCCGCGGCCGGCGCAGCCGCGTGGCCGGAGCGCGCGGCCGGCGAGCCGCCGGCGCGGCCGTTGCGCCTGTTCGAGCAGCCGGAGCCGATCGCGGTGCCGCTCGCCACCGTGCCCGACGGGCCGCCGCGCCAGTTCACCTGGCGCCGCGCGGTGCATGCGGTGGTCCGGGTGGAAGGGCCCGAGCGCATCGCGATGGAATGGTGGAAGGACGACGGCAAGGTGCTGACGCGCGACTATTTCCGCGTCGAGGACGCGGCCGGCCTGCGCTTCTGGATTTTTCGCGACGGGCTCTATGGCGGTGAGCTCACCGATGCGGAAGGTAACCCAAAGCCAGCCCACTGGTTCGTGCATGGACTGTTCGCATGACGCGTGTTGATTATGCCGAGATCGGCGTCACCACCAATTTCTCCTTCCTGCGCGGCGGCTCGCATCCGCAGGAATATGTGCACCAGGCAAGCCGGCACGGGCTTTCCGCCATCGGCATCGCCGACCACAACACGCTCGCCGGCATCGTGCGCGCCTACAGCGAGCTCGACAATCACGAGCTGAAGCACAAGCCCAAACTGCTGATCGGCGCGCGGCTGGTCTTCACCTGCGGCACGCCCGACATCCTCGTCTATCCGCGCGATCGCGCGGCTTACGGCAGGCTGTGCCAGCTCCTCACCCGCGGCAAGCGCGGCGACGATTCCGACAAGGTCGAGAAGGGCGAATGCCGGCTGACATTCGAGGACCTGTTGGAATTTGCCGAAGGGCAATTGCTGGTGCTGTCATTGCCGCATCGCTTCGAGGAGGCGGCGGCCCAAAACGTTCTGAAACGGCTGCAGCGGAGCCGCGCCGAGGGTGTGTGGCTCGCGGCAAGCCTGCTCTATCGCGGCGACGACAAAAGGCGGCTGGCGCGGCTCGCCCGGCTCGCGCGCGAGGCCGATGTGCCGCTGCTCGCGACCAATGAGGTGCTCTACCACGATCCCGCGCGCCGCCCGCTGCAGGACGTGCTGACCTGCATCCGCGAGAAGACCACGATCGACGCGATCGGCCGGCGGCTCGAAGCCAATGCCGAGCGTCACCTGAAGCCCGCGGCGGAGATGGCGCGATTGTTCCGCGACCACCCGGATGCGATCCGCGAAACTCTGCGCTTCGCCGATCGCATCGGCTTCTCGCTCGACCAGTTGAAATATCAATATCCGGACGAGCCGGTGCCGCCGGGCAAGACCGCGCAGCAGCATCTGGAGGATCTGACCCGCGCCGGCGTTGAAAAGTATTTTCCCGGCGGCATCGACGAGCAGCTACAGGCCACCCTGCGCAAGGAGCTCGCGCTGATCGCCGAGCTGAACTATGCGCATTATTTCCTGACCGTGCACGACATCGTGCACTTCGCGCGCGAGCAGAGCATCCTGTGCCAGGGCCGGGGCTCGGCGGCCAATTCCGCGGTCTGCTACGTGCTCGGCATCACCTCGGTCGATCCGACCAAGGTCGATCTGCTGTTCGAGCGCTTCATCTCCAAGGAGCGGTTGGAGCCGCCCGACATCGACGTCGATTTCGAGCATTCGCGGCGCGAGGAGGTGATGCAATATGTCTACCGCCGCTATGGCCGCCACCGCGCGGCGATCATCGCGACCGTCATCCATTATCGCCCGCGCAGCGCCATCCGCGACGTCGGCAAGGCGCTGGGCTTGACCGAGGACGTCACCTCGCTGCTTGCCGATACCGTGTGGGGAAGCTGGGGCAAGGGGTTGAACGACATGCAGGTCCGGCAGGCCGGGCTCGATCCCGACAATGCGATGGTGCGGCTCGCCGTCGAGCTCGCCACCGAATTGATCGAGTTTCCACGGCATCTGTCGCAGCATGTCGGGGGCTATGTGCTGACCCAGGACCGGCTCGACACCTATGTGCCGATCGGCAATGCCGCGATGGACGACCGCACCTTCATCGAATGGGACAAGGACGACGTCGACGCGCTCAACATGATGAAGGTCGACGTGCTGGCGCTGGGCATGCTGACCTGCATCCGCAAATGTTTTGATCTGATCGCCGATCACAAGGGCAGGCGCTACGAATTGTCCGACATCAAATCGGAGGATGACGACGAGGTCTACCAGATG
>NZ_JAFAVV010000230.1 GCF_019242285.1 Bradyrhizobium sp. | reverse complement strand
GCCGGCCTGCCGAACCTCGGCGGCGCGAAGGTGCAAGTGGTGTTCGCCGACAATCAGGGCTCGCCGGCGGCCGGGCAGAACCAGGCGCTGCGCCTCATCACCGACGAGCACGTTGCCGCCCTCGTCGGCGCCTACCAGTCCGGGGTCACGCTGACGGCCAGCGCCATCGCCGAGCGCTACGGCATTCCGTTCGTGAGCGGCGAGTCGGTCGCGGCCGATCTCACCGAACGCGGCTTCAAGTGGTTCTTCCGCACCACCCCGATCGCCGGCGACATCGCCAAGACCTACATGGCGTTCCTGAAGGATCTGAAAGCCGGCGGCACCAAGATCGATACGATCGCGGTCGTCAACGAGAACACCGACTACGGCACCTCGATCGCCAAGGTGCTGGCGGAGGCGGCCAAGCAGAACGGGTTCAGCATCGGCCTGCAGATCCCGTACAGCGCCAACACTACGGACGTGCAGGCGCAGGTGCTGCAGCTCCGCGACAAGAAACCGGACGTGGTGATCTTCGTCAGCTACACGTCCGATGCCATCCTGTTCATGAAGACGATGAAGGCGCTCGACTACAAGCCGCCGGTGCTGATCGGCGACGATAGCGGCTTCTCCGACGCCGCGTTCGTCAAAAGCGTCGGCGACCTCGCCCAGGGCGCCATCAACCGCTCCGCTTTCGACGCGGGCAAGCCCGGCAGCGTCACCGCCCGCATCAACGAGATGTACAAGCAGAAGCGCGGCGCCGACCTCGACGACACCTCGGCCCGCGCCATGATGGGCTTCCTGACCCTGTGCGACGCGATCAACCGCGCCGGCTCGACGGACCCGGCCAAGATCCAGGCGGCGCTGCGCGCGACCGACCTCAAGCCGGACCAGCTCATGATCGGCTACAAGGGCGTCCGCTTCGACGAGAAGGGGAACAACACGCTCGCCGCCGCGCTGCTGATCCAGCTCCAGGGCAACGAGTACAAGGCGGTCTGGCCGAAGGACGCCGCCGACGCCCCGCTCCAGCTTCCGTACAAAGGCTGGTAGCCCGGCTTGCTGACCGCGACGGTCCTGCAGGTCATCATCGGCGGCCTGCTGCTCGGCGCGGTGTATGCCTTGTTCGCCTCGGGCCTCACCCTGATCTGGGGCATGATGAACGTCATCAACTTCGCCCATGGCGACTTCGTCATGCTGGCGATGTACGTGGCGTTCGTCCTGTGGAGTGCGCTCGGGATCGGCCCGGCCGGTGCCGTGCCGATCGCCGCGATCGTGCTCGCGACGCTCGGCGTCATCGTCTATTTCGCGCTGGTCCGCCATGTCATGAAGGGGCCGATGCTGGCGCAGATCCTCGGCACGTTCGGCCTCGCACTATTCATCCGCTACGGCGTGTTCTGGTATTTCGGCGCCGATTTCCGCTCGCTGCCGGACACGCTGGTCGGCGGCACGTTCGATTGGGGCGGCGTGCGCGTCCCCGCGTCCCGCCTGCTCGCCGGTGGCATCGCGATCCTGGTCACGGCCGGGCTCCATCTGCTGCTGACCGGCACGGCGCTCGGCAGCCGCATCCTGGCCGTCGCCGAGGACGCGATGGCCGCGCAGCTGATGGGCATCCGGCCGCAGCGCATGCAGGCCGTGGCGTGGGCGCTGGCGGCGGGAGCGACGGGGATCGCCGGCGCGCTGATCGCCACCTTCTTCTACATCTCGCCCACCGTCGGCGAGAGCCTCGCGATCGTCGCCTTCGTCACCGTCTCGTTGGGCGGCTTCGGCAGCGTGCCGGGCGCGCTGCTGGCCGGGTTGCTGATCGGCGTGATCGAGAGCCTGTCGGCGTTCTACATCGGCGCGGTCTACAAGGACGTCGTGACCTACTCGCTGTTCGTGCTGGTGTTGTGGACGCGGCCGCAGGGACTGCTCGGCCGGGCTTGAGCGCCCGCGCCGGGCTGCTCTGGCCGCTGCTCGCGCTCGCGGCCGCGCTTGCCTTCCCGTGGGTGTTCACCGACCCGTTCACCCAGCGGCTCGGCGCGCTGGTGCTG
>NZ_JAFAVV010000929.1 GCF_019242285.1 Bradyrhizobium sp. | reverse complement strand
GGCCTTCGCGGTGTCGCGCGAGTCGATCCGGCTGTTCTGCGACGCCTCGCTCGACTACAACCCGCTGCATCTGGACGACGATTACATGAAGGGGAGTTTCGGCAAGACCCAGTTCGGCGGCGTGATCATGCATGGCATGAACAATTTCGGCCTGATCTCGCGCATGATCACCGACTGGGCCTATCCCACCGGCGCGATCCATCGCCGGCTGGAGACGCGATGGCTCAAGCCGGTGCGGCCCGGCGACACCATCAGACCTTCCGGCATCGTCAAGGCGAAGCAGGTGACCGCGAAATCCCGCTATGTCCTGATCGACGTGATGGTGCAGAATCAGGCGGGTGAGAAGGTTGCGGCCGGGGAGGCGATGGTCGAGTTTCCGGCCGACGACGACTAGTGTGCCGCGGCCCGGTTCCACGATCCGAGCCGGCCCAATGGCCGATCTGGATTGACATTGCACCGTCCCCTGGCCTAGAAGGCGCCCGTCCCGGGCGGCTTGGCCGCCGGCGGGATATTCCCGTTTTTGCCGCCCACGGCCTGTCACCACGGCCTTCGAGAAGCAACCAGGATTTTGTCATGAAGGTCCGTAACTCGCTGAAATCGCTGCGCGGCCGTCACCGCGCCAACCGCCTGGTCCGCCGCAAGGGGCGGGTCTATGTGATCAACAAGGTGCAGCGCCGCTTCAAGGCGCGGCAAGGCTGATCGCCAAAGGGCTGATCGCCCGGGAGCGCCGGCCTGCGAATATCACAGGCGTTTGACGCCCACGCTGCTTTGCAGCGGGATTTTTCGCGTTTAGACTTTTGCGATGTCCCTGAGATTCACGAAAACTGGTCTGATCGCATTATCGGTTGCGGCCGTCTTCGCCGCTTGGCCCGCCATCGCGCTGGCGCAGGACGATCCGCGCCTGGGGCCACCGAAGAAGAAGCCACCGGAAGCCCCGGCCAAGACGCTGCCGAAGGTCGGCGGCGACAAGACGCGCGGGTTGGACTTCCTGTTCGGCGCATTGAAGGCGGCACCCGACGATGCCAGTGCCAAGCATGTCGAGGCGCGGATCTGGGCGATCTGGCTGCAGACCCCGAGCGATACCGCAGCACTCCTGATGATGCGCGCCAAGACCGCCATGGATGCGCAGCAGATTGACGTGGCGCTGAAGCTGCTCGATGCGGTCATCAAGCTGCGCCCGGATTATACGGAGGCGTGGAACCGGCGCGCCACCCTGTATTACCTTCAAAATAACTACATGCGCTCGCTCGCCGATATCGAGCAGGTCCTGGTCCGCGAGCCCCGGCATTTCGGCGCGCTCGCCGGGCTTGGCATGATCATGCAGGATCTCGGCGAGGACAGGCGCGCGCTCGATGCCTTCCGCAAGGCGCTCGAGATCAACCCGCATCTGGAAAAGCTGCCGGAGCTAGTCAAGACGTTGAGCGAGAAGGTCGAGGGGCGCGACATCTGAGACGGCTCCGCCCCACGTCGGCTCGCTTCGATGCTCTTGGTTGCGAGGCCGGACGATACGCTGCCGCGCCGCGCATCCGGACCGGCATGACCGACGATCATACGCGCCACGACGCCAGCCACACCGATGACACCAAGTTCGACGATAACCGTCTCGCCGATGCTCTGGAGAGGCCGCGCAGCAGCCACGGCCCGCGACCGCGAGACGAGGGTCCGAACGACAAATCCGCCCAGGTGATGCGACGGGCGGACTTGGCGCTCAGTGCAGGGCGCTGCTGCCCCGCTCGGTGATCCCGTAATGCGCTGCCGCCGCATAGAGCTGAGCGATCTCGGCCTCAAGATGCTCATTGACCAGCAACAGTGCCTTGAGCGCACCGCGGAGGTCACCGTCACACCTCGCTACGATCTCATCGATCGCAGCTTCGCTCGATCTGATACTCATCCAATACCCCTTCCCATTTTCCTTGCGGGATACCTGCCACACCGATTCATTCTTTCCCGTCGAGGGTGTGAACCAAACCGGGTGGCGGTAGCTTTTTGATGCTCGCCCGACAGTCAGGAGAAGTGCTGACCATGGTTATAAAATGGCCGACGACGCGCGTATGACAAAAAACGCCTTGACCTGGGAAAACTCGCGCGAGTCGCGGCTTCCGGTCTCCTGCGAAGGGGCCATGCGACGCCGAATGACTGGAAAATTCCAATGATTTCAATAATCGTATTGACGGTGCTGGTTTTCCTCATGCTGGTCACGCAGGCCGGCGTGATCGCGCTCAATCGGACTTATCCACCGCGCGGCAGCCTGGTAGAGGTGGCCGGCACGCGCCTGAATGTGGTCGAACTGGGGCCCGCTGACGCATTGGGGCCGCGAATCGTCCTGATCCATGGCGCGAGCTCGAATCTGGAGGCGATGCGGCAGCCGCTGGGCGAATTGTTGGCGCGCAACCATCGGGTGGTCCTGATCGACCGCCCGGGACACGGTTTCAGCGCGCCCGCCAAGGATGTGGAGGCGCCGCTGGACATCCAGGCCGGCATCCTCGCCGCGGCGCTGACGAAGCTCGAAGCTGGCCGCGTCGTGCTGGTGGTGCATTCGCTGGCCGGCGCGTTGGGCGCGCGGATGGCCCTGGATTACCCGGAGCAGGTCGGAGGCCTGATGATGCTGGCGCCCGTCACCCATCCCTGGCGCGGTGGGGTCGGCTGGTACAACAAGGCCATCACCATGCCGGTGATCGGGCCGCTGCTCGCCCACACCGTGACGTTGCCGCTCGGCCTGCTGCTGGCGAAGCCAGCCGCGCGCACTGTGTTTCTGCCGCAGCCGATGCCGGAGGGCTTCGTCAGAGACACCGCGACGCTGCTCCTGCTGCGGCCGCGCGAATTCCGCGCCAATGCGCGCGACCTCACGACGCTGAAGGCCATGGTCGCGGCGCAGGCGCCGCGTTATGGCGCGATCAGGGTGCCGACCACCATCATCTCGGGCGACGCCGACAAGACGGTATCGACCGACATCCATTCGCGCCCGTTCGCCGCCGCCGTGCCCAATGTGAAGCTGATCGTGCTAGAAGGCGTCGGCCACATGGTGCCGCAGGCCGTGCCCGATCTCGTGGTATCGGAGATCGATGTGATGATCGGGAGGATCAATTCCAGCCGGGAAGGATCGGTCAGCCAACTCGACGCCGATCCGCGCGCGACCATCGAAGAGGGGCTCGACCAGGCTCGACGTGGCGGCTTCATCTCCGACGAGGAGATTGCGCCGGCCGACGCGCGTCGCGGCCTGTGAGGTTCGCCGCTGGTCCAAAGCCGGCGGATTGCGGGCGAAAATTTGGCGATTCTTAATTGAAATTGCCGCATGCTGCGTCCTTTCCGGGGAATCCCAGTCAGGAACGCTTGAGCATGAGCACTCAATCCGCTAGTCCCGGGCAGGGCGGCTGCGATGTCAACCGCAGGCTCGTGCGGTTCTTCAGCATCTGCCTGGGCAGTCTGGCCTTCGTCTACGTCCTGGTGGCGATGCGGCTGTTCGCCGAGGGCGATGCTTTCGGCCCGGACGACTGGCTCCTGGCTGCGCTGCGCGCGCTGCTCGGCGCGGCCGCGCTGGTGGTGATCTTCCATCCGGCGTGGCTGTCGCGGGCGCTGGATCGGCGGATCGACGAGATGGGCGCGCTGTTCGAGGGCCAGCTTGCGCTCGCATCCGCGGCTGAGAAGATCCGCCTGATCGTGCTGGTGACGATGGTGAGCCTGCTGCTCGAGCTCGTCATGATCCGCTGGCTCGCCTCGGTCTTCCCGGTGTTCTCCTTCTTCAAGAATTTCACCCTGCTGGCCTGCTTTTTGGGGTTGGGCGCGGGCTATGCGGTGGCGGACAAGGAGCGCTGCGCGCCTGCCCTCGTGCTGCCGATGCTGGCGCTGTTCGTTACCGTCATTACGCTGATGCGCTACGACATCGCCACCAACAACGACTTCTTCTCGGCGCTGCCGATGCAGGAGCAGACCTCGATCTCGATCTGGATGGATCGGCTCAACCTGCTCGGCCTGATCCAGCAGAGCGTGCCGCTCTATCTGCTGCTCGGCACGAGCTTCGTGATCTGCGCCTGCATCTGCTATCCGGTCGGCCAGCTCTGCGGCAAGCTGCTCGGCGTCACCGACCCGCTCAGGGCCTACGGCCTCAATCTGATCGGCAGCATCCTTGGCGTCGTGGCGCTGTTCGTGATGAGCCTGTTCTGGCTGCCGCCGGCGATCTGGTTCGCCGTGGTCGGCGGCGTGCTGCTCACTTTCGTGCTGGCGCGCGACGCGCGGCTGCCGGTCGGCATCGCGAGCTTCTGCCTGCTGCTGACCGTGCTGGCGTGGCCGGTGCAGACCGAGATCCAGCGCATCTATTCGCCCTATCAGTTGCTCGAGCGCATGGCCAAGCCCGACGGCCTGATGAACATCCTGTCGGGGGGCGCCTATTACCAGAAGGTCTTCAACCTCTGTGAGGCCAATCGTGGCCACGAATCCGACGAGGACCGCTATGCGCGGGCCTATTACGAGTTCCCCTTCAACTTCAAGAAGCGTCCGGAGCGGGTCGCGATCGTCGGCGCTGGCAGCGGCAACGACGTCGCCGCCGCGCTGCGCATGGGCGCCGCCCATGTCGATGCCATCGAGATCGATCCGGCGATCGTGTTCCTGGGCAGAGCCTATCACCCCGAGCATCCCTATGACGATCCGCGCGTCACCGTCCGCGTCAACGACGCCCGCAACTTCTTCCGCACCGCGCAGCAGCAATATGATCTGATCATCTACGGCGTCTTGGATTCGCACACCGCGCTCAGCCACGCCTCCAATCTGCGCGTCGATTCCTATGTCTACACCCAAGAGGGCATCACGGAGGCGTTCAGGCTGCTGAAGCCCGACGGCGTGATGTCGATCGCGTTCGCGTTGCCGAACGAGTCGCTCGGCTTCAAGCTGTCGCACATCCTTCAGGGCATTCCCGGCGCCGGTCGTCCGCTCGCCGTCCGCGTCGGCTACGATTCCAAGACCACCACGGCCTTCATCACCCAGAAGGGCCACGACATCGCAATGCCCGGCAGGGACGCCCTGGCGTCCTTCGGCTTCGAGGACGCCTCGGCGCATTTCGCGCAGGCCTATCCCGCCGACAGCATCCCGACCGACGACTGGCCGTTCTTCTACATGATCAAACGCACCTATCCGGTCAGCTACATGGTCGCGCTCGGCATGGTGCTGCTGCTCAGCACCGTCTTCGTGCGCAAGACCGTCGGCTGGAATGGACCGGTCGAGCGCGGCTATCTGCCGTTCTTCTTCCTGGGTGCGGGCTTCATGCTGGTGGAGACCAAGGCCATCACCGAGCTCGGCCTGCATCTCGGCGGCACCTGGTTCGTGATCGCGGCGACCATCCTGATGGTGCTCTCGATGGCGTTCTTCGCCAATTTGATGGCGCAGCGGAAATTCGTGCCGCGCACCGGGCTCGCCTATGTCGGGCTGATCCTGAGTCTCATGGTCGGCTATTTCTCGGCGCGCGATCACGCCCTGATCGCCTTCGCCGCGCCATGGCTCAGCCTCGCGGTCGCCTGCGTGCTGCTCACGATCCCGCTGTTCTTCTCCGGCATGGTGTTCTCCAGCCAGATCGGCAAGGCCGGCATCAACGTCTCCACGGCGCTCGCCTACAACCTGATGGGCGCGCTGTTCGGCGGGCTGATGGAATACAACTCGATGTATTTCGGCTTCGCCTTCCTCTATTTGCTCGCCATCGGCTTTTATGGGCTTGCCTGGGCCTTCTCGCTGGAGCCTTCCGGCGCCGGGGCCCGCCGATTCAAGACGGCGACGACACCAGGTCCGTGACAACCCTCTTTCCCGATCAAGAGCCCCGGCCGCAACGCCGGGGCTTTTTTCGTTCGGACCGCCGCAAAAAAATTGTCATGCTCCCAAAGGCCGAGTGCCGGTCCTGGCACTTCCCGTGTGAAAGGATGTGGCCATGGATCACGAGCAACTGGTGCGGCAGGCAGGCGGCGGTGACGTCAAGGCGTTCGTCGAATTGACTAGGCGCTTCCAGCAATTCGCCTTCGGCTCGGCCCTGGCGCTGGTGCGCGATTTCCAGGTCGCGGAGGATGTGGTCCAGGAGGCCTTCGTCGCCGCCTGGTCGGCATTGCCCCGCCTTGCCGACCCTGCCGCTTTTCCGGGTTGGCTCCGGGGCATCGTTCGGCACCATGCCTTTCGCGTGCTGAGGCGGAAGCGGATTGCCGCGGTCTCGGTCGAGGAAGCCGAGGCGGTGGCGGACGAAGCGCCGTTGCCGGATCACATCGTCGAGGCGCGCCGCCAGGCGGCCGCGGCGCTGACGGCGCTCTCCGAATTGCCGGATCGGCTGCGCGAGCCTGCAAAGCTGTTCTTCATCC
>NZ_JAFAVV010000697.1 GCF_019242285.1 Bradyrhizobium sp. | reverse complement strand
TGAGACGAACGCGCCATCCTCGCTCGGCCACGACGGCTCTATTCGGCGGTTCGCGAGATGACCTTCTCCGAGAGGTCATTCAAATAGGTTTGCAGCTCCTCGATATTTCCGAATTCTTTGAAGTCTCCCCGATCCAGCGCCCCGACGCCGGCGCGAGCCGCTGCCCGCAGGGCTTTCAGCTTGCCAACATCCTCCGCCTCGCGTTGCTCCACGAGCCGCAATCCATCGCGCAGCACTTCGCTGGCATTCTGGTAGCGGCCAGACTTGACGAGAGTCTCAAGGAGTTCTTCCTGACGCTCCGTCAGTACGACATTTCTGGTGGGCATTGGCATCGTCCAAGGTTATTCGAAGCCTGTGGCATAATATGCCATACGCATTTGATCGCCTCAACCCGAATGCGGGCGCGTACCCTTGGCAACCGCTGCGGTGATCGTCGCGGTTTCGGCTGCCGCGTCATAAGCGCCACGGTGAAGCAATAGCGCCCATCTTCATCGGCCGTGGTGCGCCTGACGCGAGTCCTGCAACAGGAGGCCGAATCGGTCGAGTGAATCCGGATGTCAGCTCTCGCACAACCCGCGCGGGCCGGAAAACCGACTGCGCCAAAACCGAAATTTGCCTGCGGACTCAAGCCGCTTAGGGCTGTCCAGTCCTCGCCGACAAAATATTTATCTTTCCAAATTTCCGAAATTGGTGTTTTCTCTCGCTATCCCGCCTCCATCGGAGGGGCGTTTCGCGATCGTCACGGACGTGGGAGGCGGGATGCGGTGGACGCCTCAGTGCGCGAGACGAGCGCGCTCGAGGCGGACGGCGAAATCGTGTGGTCCTGGCGCCGCGACGCTGGCGTCAAGTTCGCAAGCGATGATCTTGCGGATGACGGGGACAAGAAAGCCCGCTCCCCGGGGAGATCACGTATAAGCCGTAAACCATCGCGCAGGGAATGCCGGTTGATCCGGCTTTACCTGTGGTGACTGCCGCCTGCGTTCTTGTTGCAGGCGGGCCATGGGTGAGGCCCTCACCCGGCATTCCCTGCGCCCTCCTTCTTTTTCGAGGGCGACGTCGTCGCACAGCTCGGACGAATCCCGTCGCGAGAATACCAACGCACGCCTTCCACTGTTTCAGACGTTGAATCCGAACGCGATGAACCGCCTGCCCGCCCGCCGGTCCCTAATTGTTGTTGTTCGGCTGGAAGTCGACCGGGTTGTTCTGCTTGCCGGTGTTGAATTCCATGATCTTGCGGAACGGGCCGGGCAGGATCGCGGAGATCGGATTGATGCGCAGCACCGGCTGGCCGGGCGAGCCGACGACCTCATAGGTCACGCCGAACAGGCCCTCGTTCTTGTTGCCCATGAACAACCCGACGATTGGAATCTGGTTGAACATGTTGTTCAGCCCGTAGAGCGGAACGATGGTGCCGCTCATCCGCACCTGATTGACGTTGTAGTCGATGCTGCCCTCGATCGTGAGCCCGATGGTCGGTCCCTTCACGACGCCTTCCCGGACCGACAGCAACCCGCTCTGCCGGGTGAATTCGGCGCGCAATGCGGTGAAAGCCACGCCGTTGTCCTGAGCACCCGGCGCGCCGGCGGCGGTGCGATCCAGCGCCGCCTCGCCCTTGACGGAGAAATTGCGGACATTGATCAGGCCCTCCTTGGCGGAGGAATCGCCGCTCGGAGGCTCCATCGCCAGCGAAAGCTGTCCGCCGCTCATCTTGGAATAGGTGTCGGTGAAGCGGAGGAAGGCACCGGCGTCGTCGGTGGCGAGGTCGATCACCTCGCGCCCGCCCTGGACGCGGCTGCGCAACTCCGCACTGAGTGGCGTATCGCGTCCGACCTTGCCGGCGAGGGTGAAAGCCTTGATCTGCCCATTGCGGCGGGACATCTTCAGATCGACGCTGCGGACCGCTTCGCCGTTAAAGCCCGCCACCGCGCCGAGCTTGAGATCGACGTCGAAATCGACGCTCTTCATCTTGTTCCTGCTGTCGGCATCCTTGCTGGAGCCCGAAATCGCGGATTTCAGGAAATTGCGGCCATCGAACACATCGCCGCGCATGGTGACCTTGACCACGCCGTCCTGGTTGCGCTCGGCCCGCAGCGAGGTCTTGTCGCCCTCGGTCGGCGAGTAGGTCGGGAAGCTGGCGTTCAGGAGTTCGCCGTTCTGGTCGACCTCGAGCGATCCCTTGATCGACACGCCGCCGCCTTCGATCGCGACGTCCTCGAAGCGGGTCGACTGGGTTTTCGGCACCACATTGAAGGTCGCCTTGGTGGTCTTGCCGGGGAGCTTGACCCAGCCCGGCAGGATGTTGTCGAGCTTCAGCGCGGTCAGGTCGGCCTCGACGCCCATGCGGCTGTCGTGGTCGCCGTCGCTGATCTTGCCGACCACCTTGACCGGGATCGCGCCGCTGACGGCCGGGCCGAGATCGAGCCCGAGCCGCGCGCGGCTGGCATCATCGAGCGTTGCGGACAACTTGATGTCGGCGTCGCCGTCGGCCGGCTTGCGATAGTCGAGCAAGGCCTGCTGGCCGTTGATCTTCACGTCGCCCTTGGCCTGGTAGCCCTGATTGTTGGCGACAATTCTCAGCGCATTGGCTTCGAGCTTCTGGTTCATCACCAGCTTGTCGGCGGCAAACCCGGTGAGGTCGGCGGTCACGGCATAGCTCGTATCCTGCTTGGTGAGTTCGCCCTTCACCGGCATGGCCATGTTGACGACGGCGGAAACCGTCCCCTTGCTGGCACTCGGATCGATCGGTGTCGACAAGTCGCTGAGGCGATCCGAAGCCAGAATTTCGGCGACGGCCGGCACCGTACCGTCGACCTTCATCTTGATCTTGGCGGCAGGCGGCTTCGGATGCGTGTCGGCGACATCGAAGACGAAATCGGAAAACGTAAGCTTGCGACCGGCCGGCGTATCGGCAATCCCCTGCCCGATCAACACGTTCGCGGTGCGGCCCGTGACGTGCACCTTCAGATCCGCATCGTGCACCGCCGGCAGCCGGTCCACCGGACGCACCGTCACGCCCGTCGCCGCGATGTTGATGGAAAGGCCGTCGTCCGGTATCGGCGGTCCCTTGCGCGGAAGGTCCTTGACCGGCGCGTTGACGGCGATATCCACCCGCTGTACCGCGCCGCGGTCGATCCGCTCGACCACCCATTGGCGCACCTCGGGCTGGACCAGCGCCGGCCAGATCCGCTTCAGGGCGCTGGCCGACATCGGCGTTCCCGCCAGGCCCAGCTTGAGCTGCGGCTCGCCCGAATAGTCGATGCTGCCGGTGCCGGCGACGCCGACATCGCCGTTGCTGATGTCGGCCTGGGTAAGCAGCACCTGCTTGCGATCAGTATCGAAGCGGAAGGCGACATTGATGCGGTTGAAGATCAGCGGAGACTCATTGTCTGCGCCGACGAGCACGATGGTGCCGCCGGAAAAGCCGAGCTGCCAGGCGGCGACGTCGTCATTGGGCGGCTCCAGATGCGCGAGCAGCGTGAACCGGTTGGCGCCGGAAACGATCTTGAAGGGCGCCACCAGCACGCGCCGTCCGGCATCCCACTCCAGGCTGATTTCCGCCGAATCGATCTCCATCGGGTAATCCGGCGTATCGGTGTCGATGACGCTGCCGCGGCCGGCGATGATCTTGCCGCGGAAATAGGTCGGCACTCCGTCGCGACCGAGTTCGCCCTTGAGCTCACCTGTCAATGGCAGGTTGGTGCTGTAGGTCAGGTCCTTGAGCCGCAGCGCCAGCAGGATGTTGCGGGTCGGCACGTTGACCGCGCGGACGTCGACCGCACGGACCCCGTTGGCGGCAGGGCCGACCGTGACCCGAAGCGACCAGGGATTGCCGCCCTCCTCACCCAGGCTCAGCGCGACACCGCCGCTGCTCGGCTTGCGCAGGCTGAGGCTGATGTTGTCGAACGTCCGTTTGTTGCCGCGCTGCTGATCGTCGACGATCAGGTTGCCGTTCTTCAGGCCGATCTCGTTGAGGCTCTGGCCGTCCAGGCCGGTCAGGCTGAGGCTGTCGAGCCAGTCCAGGCCGGCGAGCAGACCGCTGGTCGTCGGGTTGGCCTTCGAGGCAGCAGCGTTGCGGTCACGGCTGTCGCCGGCCGGCGGGGAAAGCGGATTGATCGGCAGCGTCAGCGACCGCTGGTCCGGAGCGGCCGCCGCGGCCGCCGCTCGTTTCGAGGTGACACCGGTCGCCAACGGCTTGTTGGTCTCGCCCGTCGAAACCGTCACATAGCCGTCCGGCGTGATGCGCACCGACAGCTCGGCGTCCACCAGATTGAGGCTCTCGGCCCGCAGCCGACCCATCAACAGCGCGGCTCCGGACAGCCGCACCTCCGCCTTTGGCGCGGTCGCGACAATGGCGCGGTCGTGATCGCGCACCACGATGTCGCGGATGCGCACCGCGATGTGGATGCGTCCGGCCCGCTCGATCTGGGTGCCGCCGACTTCGACAGAGTTGCCGTTGCCGATGCTGTCCTCGATCGCTGCGGCGAGCCAAGGCGTTACCACGTCGAGATTGATCGGTCCGGCACCGAGCCGCCACCAAAGCCCGAAGAATGAGGCGCCGAAGATCACGACCAATGCCGCGATGGCAACCGCCAGCCGCTTCACCCAGCGCTCGCCCGATAGCCATCGCTGCAGCGCGGAGAATCGATCGCCGACGCGATGAAGGCCGGAATCCGACCGCGACAACAGCCGCTGTGCGCGGTGCCCGGCCTCCCGTTCCCAATCCGCGGCGTCCCACTGGGCTGCCGGCGCATCGGCGCGCGGATTGCCTCCCTTCCGGGGAGCTTGTCGGGGGCTTTGGGGCGGGGAGTTCCTTGCCATTGCCTCTCGAAGTCGGCGCTCGTTGGCGGACTGGCTGCGGTTGGGGTCCCGCCCGTCGACCGGTAACGAGCGTTCCTTTGCCGGCATTTCCGCCAATCCCCGATTGGTTCCGTTGCCCGTCATCTGGCGCGAATTGCCCACCTCAACGAGCCAACGGGCGGTGCGTCGGATTGATCGAATTGCTTGTAACCATACTCCGGCGCCGCCAGACTTGCACAGCCGCCGGTCCGGTTCCGGCTCGCCGGACAAAAACCCGCATTATCCCTATGATTGATCTGCGGAAAGCGACGAAAGGAAGGCGTATGTCCAAGAAATCGCGCAAGAAATCCTCCAAGCCTCCGTCCCGCCCCGGCCGTCCTGCAAAGGCGGCGAAGGCGAAAACGGACCGCGCGACCAAAGCCAGATCCGTGGCAAGCGAATCCGGCAGGCGGGCCGCGGCAGCAGGATCGCACGAAGCCGCATCAAAACGGTTAAAATTATCCAAATCCACCCCCAGCTCGACGTCGACCGCCAAGCGTTCCGCTACAGCAAAGCCGGCGGCCCTGCGCGAGGGAGCTGCGGCACCGCAGTTCCGTCTGCCACGCGACGGCGGCGACAACGTCGCACTCTCGGATTTTGCCGGCAAGAAGCTGGTGCTGTTCTTCTATCCCCGGGCTGACACCCCCGGTTGCACACGGGAGGCCATCGACTTCACCCGCCTGGCCGACGCCTTCGCCGAAGCCGGGACCGCGGTTGTCGGCATCTCGGCCGACCCGATCAAGGCTCAGGATGCTTTTCGTGACAAGCACAAGCTCGCGGTGCCGCTGCTCTCGGACGAACAGCATGGCGTGCTCGAGGCCTACGGCGCCTGGGCTGAAAAATCCATGTATGGCAAGACTTTCCTCGGCATCCTTCGCACCACCCTGCTGATCGGCCCCGACGGTCGGATCGCCCGGGTGTGGCGGCGCGTGAAGGTCGACGGCCATGCCGATGAGGTGCTGGCGGCGGCACGGGCGCTCTGATTGTCGAAAAATTAACCATGTGGCGGTCAAATCGCTCCCGCAAAATTAGCCGGACGGAAGCTTTCCCGATCGGCTCGGGAGTGCCGATGTCGTACCGTCCAGGTCAATATTCCGAGTACCCGCAGCATCATCCGCACAATCACGGCCGCGCCTTCATGCGCCGGTCCGCACCACATGCGCCCGTCCCGGCCGCTCAGCCGGCCGCGGCGCAGCCGCAGACCGGCTATACCCTGACCCATGCCGGCAGGCAGGTCCGGGTCGGACCGGTGGTGTTCTGGATCGCCGTGGGCACGGTGACCCTGCTCGGCCTGTGGTCGGCCGCGACCGCGACCTATTTCGCCTTCCGCGACGACGTGCTGACCCGCCTGATCGCCCGTCAGGCCGAAATGCAATATGCCTATGAGGATCGCATCGCCGAGCTGCGCGCCAAGGTCGATCGCACGACCAGTCGCCAGCTGCTCGACCAGGAGCAGTTCGAGCAGAAGCTCGACCAGATCATGCGGCGGCAGACCGTGCTGGAATCCCGGGCAACGGCGCTCGGCACCATTCCCGACGTCACCGGATCGATCAGGCCGCCGTCGCGCAACCCGTCGACGTCGGACATCGGCGCGTCGCCGCCGAAACCTTCGCCGATCAGCGACACCGTGATCTTCGTGGCGCCGCCGGACCGCGAGGCTCGCCTGGAATCGCGTGCGCCGATCAGCAAGAGCCCGCCCTCCAACCAATTCGCCAGGATCCAGGGCGTCGACAACGCGCTTGCGCGGCTGCAGACCTCGCTGGATCAGATCGAGAGCCGGCAGATGGCCGCGCTCAATTCGTATGAGGAGGGCGCCGAATCGCGGCTGCGCCGCATGCGCGGCGTGATCAGCGATCTCGGGCTCGACATGGCACAGCTCGAAGCCGCCGCCCCGCGCGCTGCGATGGGCGGCCCCTTCGTGCCGGTCAAGCTTGCAGCCAATGCCAACCCCTTCGACCGGCAGCTCTACCGAATCAATCTCACCCGCGCCCAGATGGATCGTCTGGGCCGGACGCTTTCGATGGTGCCGTACCGCAAGCCCGTGATCGGCGAGGTCGAATTCACCTCGGGCTTCGGCGTCCGCAGCGATCCGTTCCTCGGCCGCCCGGCGATGCATACCGGGCTCGACTTCCGCGCGCAGAGCGGCGATCCCGTGCGCGCCACCGCCAACGGCAAGGTGGTGTCGGCCGGATGGAGCGGCGGCTATGGCCGCATGGTCGAGATCGACCATGGCAACGGCCTGTCCACCCGCTACGGCCATCTGTCGGAGATCAGCGTCAGGATCGGGGAGACCGTCAAGATCGGCCAGGTGGTCGGCGAAGTCGGCTCGACCGGCCGCTCGACCGGTCCGCATCTCCATTATGAAACGCGGATCGACGGCGAGGCGGTCGATCCGCAGAAGTTCCTGCGCGCCGGGGTGAGGTTGAGCGCCGGCTGATCCGAGGCTGGCATGCGTGCTGCATGGGGCGGTGGTGCAAGCCCGCAAAAGCCGATAAAGCCGGCGCATGACCTCCACCAATCTCCATGTCGTCGATCACCCGCTGGTCCAGCACAAGCTCTCCTTGATGCGCGAGCGCGACCGTTCGACCAAGGGCTTCAGGGAGCTCCTGAACGAGATCGGGATGCTCTTGTGCTACGAGGTGACCCGCGACTTGCCGCTCGAGCTGGTCGACATCGAGACGCCGCTGACGCCGATGAAATCACCCAAGATCGCCGGCAAGAAGCTGACCTTCGCCCCGATCCTGCGCGCCGGCGTCGGTTTCCTCGATGGCATGCTCGCGCTGGTCCCGGCCGCCCGCGTCACCCATATTGGCCTCTATCGCGATCCCGAGACGTTGCAGGCGGTCGAATATTTCTTCAAGGCGCCGCAGGACCTGTCCGACCGCACGGCGATCCTGATGGACCCGATGCTGGCGACCGGAAATTCCGCCTGCGCGGCGGCGTCACTGCTGAAAGCACGCGGCGCCCGCGACATCCGCTTCGTCTGCCTGCTCGCCGCTCCCGAAGGGATCGCGCAATTCCAGGCCGAGCACGCCGATATCCCGATCTGGACCGCCGCGGTGGATGAGCGGCTGAACGATCACGGCTATATCATCCCGGGCCTGGGCGATGCCGGGGACCGCATGTATGGCACGAAGTAGCCGCCCCGCTTCGGCTCAGTGGCCGGCGTCGTGTCCGACTTCGCCACTGATGATCGGACCGAACAGCTCCCAGGATTCGCCGTTGAAGCGCATCAGCTGCATCTGCTCGATCGGAAAGTAGTCGTCCGCCGAGGTGTTGACGGTGATTCCCGGCAGCAGCATGTCGGAAGCGAAGTCGTGCAGATTGGCGGCCTGCTTCATCACGTTCTCGCGCGTGAGATCGTCGCCGCACTGCTTCAGGACCTGGATCAGCGCCTGGGACTGCACATAGGCATAGGCGTTGTTGGCGTTGGCCTTGTCGCCGTCGGGATAGTACTTGTCCATGAACCCGAGCCATTTCTTCATGCCCGCATCGTCCTTCCACACCGGATCGGTCGGATCCTTGATGTAGGCGGTCGAGATGATCCCCTTCGAATATTCGAGGCCGGCCGGCTTCAGGACCGAGGCAATGGTGGTGGCGGTGTTGGCGAGGAAGAATTTCGGCTTCCAGCCGAGCTCGCCGACCTTGCGGATCGCCTGCGCCGAGCCCTTCGGCGCCGCCCAGGAAAAGAAGATGTCGGCGCCGGAATCATGCAGCGCGACGATCTGCGAATCGATCGAGGGATCGCTCACCTCGTAGGACTTTTCGGCGATGATCATGCCGACCTTGTCGCCGAGTCCGTCCTTGAGACCCTTGAACTGGTCCTTGCCGGCATCGTCGTTCTGCCAGAACACGGCGATCTTGCCGTCCGGAAAGTGCTCCAGGATGTATTTGGCGTAGATGCGCCCCTCGCTCTGGTAGTTGGGCTGAAAACCCATGGTCCAGGGAAAGTTCTTGGGATCGCCGAATTTGGTGCCGCCGGAGGCGACGAACAACTGCGGCACCTTCTTGGCGTTCATGTACTTCATGATCGCCGAGTTGGAAGGCGTGCCGAGCGACTGGAAGATGAACAGCACCTCGTCGCTCTCGACCAGCTTGCGCGCCTGCTCGATGGCTTTCGGCGGGCTATAGGCATCGTCGTAGGAGATGAAGTTGATCTTGCGGCCGTTGATGCCGCCCTGCTCGTTGATCATGTTGACATAGGCGGCCTCCGCCTTGCCGATCACGCCATAGGACGAGGCGGGGCCGCTATAGGGCATGATGTTGCCGACCTTGATCTCGGCATCGCTCGCGCCCGGATCGTATTTCTTCTGGGCATTGGCCGCCGTCGCGGTGACTGCGGCCACCGCCGCCGTGACAAAGAGTTTCCTGAGACGCGCGGACATCGTTTCCCTCTCCCGACCAAGCTTGATTTTGCGGCGAGTGTCGCAAGTCGTTCGGAGGCTGGCAAGCGCGCGATTGGCATGCTTATTCCGCAAAGCGAAACGGCGTTGTCAGTATCGGTGAGATGTTGGCAGGATGATTCGTTGGAGAAGCGCGCCTCGCTCACGCCGGCCGCGACACCAGCTCGATCATCCTGGCCTCGTCGTCATCGGGCGCGACGGCCTTGGCACGGTCGTAGGAGGCGACCGCCGCGCGCCCCATGAGCGGCGCCTCGTGCAGCAGCCACTCCGCCAGCGCCACGGCATAGGCAGCATCCTTGTGCCGGAGCGCGGCGGTGAAGGTCGCGCCGGCGAAATCGTGTGCGACCATGCGCCTGGCGTGGCGAAGCACCTGTGGGCTCGCGGTGACGCCCAGCTCGACCGCCTCGAGCACCAGCTTCATGTCGAGGCCGGCCCGCTCCGCCATTGCCAGCCCTTCGGCAAGGCCGGCGATCTGGATCGCGCCCATCAGGTTGTTGATCAGCTTGTAGACTGTACCGGCGCCGACCTCGCCGAAGTGCCGGACGGTCGTCGCCAGCGGATCAAGCAACGGCCGGGCCATTTCGAGATCGGCGGCGTTGGCGCCGACCAGCAGGTTGAGCTTGCCCTGCGCTGCGGCCTCGGGCAATCCGGTCACCGGGCAATCGAGATAGATCAGGCTGCGGGATTGCAATTCGCGGGACAGATGCAGCGCATGATCATATGAGACGGTCGAGCATTCGATCGCGAGCGTTCCGGCCTTCATGGTCGCCGCCGCGCCGTTCGCGCCAAGCCAGACCGCGCGCGAGGCCTCGTCGTCGGCCACCATGGTCACGACCGCGTCGGCATCGATTGCGGCATCCTCGGGCGAGGTCGACCAGCGCGCGCCGCGCGCGATCAAATCCTCCGCCTTGGCCTTGCTCCGGTTCCAGATCGAGAGCGTGAAACCCGCATCGAGATAGCGGCCGGCCATCCCATGACCCATCCGCCCGAGGCCGATGAAGGCAACCCGTGCCATCAATCGACATCCTCGACCGTGCCCGGCTCGGTGCCAAAGGCGCGTTGCGCCAGGGTCGCGGCCATGAACTCGTCGAGGTCGCCATCGAGCACGCCCGAGGTGTCCGAGGTCTGCACGCCCGTGCGCAGGTCCTTCACCATCTGATAGGGCTGCAGCACATAGGAACGAATCTGGTGACCCCAGCCGATATCGGTCTTGGCCGCCTGCTCGGCGGCGGCCTTTTCCTCGCGCTTCTTCAGTTCGACCTCGTAAAGCCGCGCCCGCAGCATGTCCCAGGCTTGCGCGCGATTCTTGTGCTGGGAGCGGCCGGCCTGGCAGACCACCGCGATACCCGTCGGGATATGCGTCAGCCGCACCGCCGATTCGGTCTTGTTGACGTGCTGACCGCCGGCACCGCCCGACCGCATCGTGTCGGTGCGCACGTCCGATTCCTTGATGTCGATCTTGATGCTGTCGTCGATGACGGGAAACACCTGCACGCTGGAGAACGAGGTGTGACGGCGCGCGTTGGAATCGAACGGCGATATCCGCACCAGGCGGTGCACGCCGGCCTCGGTCTTCAGCCAGCCATAGGCATTGTGGCCCGAGATCTGGATGGTGGCCGACTTGATGCCCGCCTCCTCGCCCTGCGACTCCTCGAGATATTCGATCTTGAAGCCGTGATTCTCGGCCCAGCGTGTGTACATGCGCAGCAGCATCTCGGCCCAGTCCTGGCTTTCGGTGCCGCCCGCGCCAGCATGCACTTCGAGATAGGAATCGAACTTGTCGGCCTCGCCGGACAGCAATGCCTCCAGCTCGCGGCGCGCGACGTCCTTCTTCAGGCTCCTGAGCGCCTGCTCGGCCTCCTCGATGACGCCCTGATCGCTCTCGGCTTCGCCGAGCTCGATCATTTCGACATTGTCGTCAAGCTCGCGCTCGACCTTGCCGATGCCAGACAGCGCGTCCTCCAGCGAGGTGCGCTCCTGCATCAGCCGCTGCGCCTTCTGCGGATCGTTCCAGAGATTGGGGTCCTCGGCGAGCTTGTTCAGCTCAGCCAGCCGCGCCGTCGATTTCTCGACGTCAAAGATGCCTCCTCAGCAGCCCGACCGACTGCTTGATCTCTTCTACGAGGCGTTTGATCTCGTCGCGCATGGCTGTTCTCGGGTGCTGGCGAGCCGCAAACCCGCCTGATCTGATTGGTGGATGTAGCGGTGCCGGGCGCAAAGCGCAATCGTCTCATCCGCCGAAACTCAGTACAGCCCACCCGTCCCGGGCCGCATGATCGTGCCGGAATCCGGCACGTCGCCCGGCGGCATCATGCCGCGCCCGTCGGCGTCGGCGACGCCGATGTTGGAGTAGTTGTCCGGCGGCGCCGTACCGGGCTTGAAGGCTTCCCGAATCGCGCCGGGGTCGCCGGGGCTCGCGCGCATGCCGGTCTTGGAGTCGACGAGAACGAGCTTGATGCCGGCGGGAATCTGAAACGGCGTCGGCGGCTTGTCGGCAAGCGCGAGCTTGAAGAAGTCCCGCGCGATGGTTCCGGACAGGCGGCCGCCGGTCGCTTCATTGCCGCGGCCGAGCGAGCGCGGCTTGTCGTAGCCCATGTAGATGCCGACCACGAGATTAGGCGAGAAGCCGACGAACCAGACATCCTTGGCTTCATTGGTGGTGCCGGTCTTGCCGGCGATCGGCTTGCCCACTTCTCTCACCACGATGGCGGTGCCGTGCTGCACCACGTCCTCCATCATCGAGGTGATCTGATAGGCGGTAAGGACGTCCAGCACCTGCTCGCGGCGGTCGACGAGCTGCGGCTCCGTCTGGTTCTTCCAGCCGTCGGACGCATCGCAGCCGCGGCATTCGCGGCTGTCGTGCCTGAAAATGGTGTGGCCATAGCGGTCCTGGATGCGGTCGATCAGAGTCGGCTTCACCCGCCGGCCGCCATTGGCGATCATCGAATAGGCCGTCACCATCCGCATCACCGTGGTTTCGCCGGTGCCCAACGCGTAGGACAGATAGTTCGGCAATTCATCATAGATGCCGAAGCGCCTCGCGTATTCCGAGATCAGGGGCATGCCGATGTCCTGGGCGAGCCGCACCGAAACCGTGTTGAGCGAGTGCTTCAGCGCGTTGCGCAGGGTCGTCGGCCCCTGATACTTGCCGTTGGAGAAGTTTTCCGGCCGCCACACATTGCCTTGTCCCTGGTCGATCTCGATCGGACCGTCGACCATGATCGACGCCGGCGTATAGCCGTTGTCGAGCGCCGTCGAATAGACGATCGGCTTGAAGGTCGAGCCGGGCTGCCGGTAGGCCTGGGTCGCGCGATTGAACTGGCTCTGGTCGAAGGAGAAGCCTCCGACCATCGCCAGCACGCGGCCGGTCTGCGGCTCCATCGCCACCATCGCCCCGGAAACCTCCGGGAGTTGCTCGAGGCGGTACTGGCCCTCGACCGGCTTCCCGTCCTTGAACAGCGGATCGGCGTAGATCACGTCGCCGGGCGAAAGCACCTGCGACACCGCGGTGGGCGCCTTGCCGCGGCCAGCGGGTCTCGCCCATTTGACGCCATCCAGCGTGATCAGGCCGGTCTCGCGCCCCTTGCTCACCGCGCCCCCGAATTGACGCCCGGGCTGAAAGCCGATCCTCGCCGACTGGTCGCTCGATTCGAGCACGACTGCCATCCGCCATGGCGAGACGTCCGACAGCGACTTGACGTCGGCGAGCTTCACGCCCCAGTCGCCGCCCGAGAGATCGAGCTTGCTGATCGCTCCGCGATAGCCCTGCTCCTCGTCATATTTCACGAGGCCAGCCACCATGGTCTTGCGGGCCATCACCTGGATCTTCGGATCGAGCGTAGCGCGTACCGAGAGGCCGCCTTCATAGAGTTTCTTCTCGCCATAACGCTCGAAAATGTCGCGGCGCACCTCCTCGGCGAAATATTCGCCGGCGAAGGTGTGCGCACCATTGTCATGACTGGTGACGGTCAGCGGATCCTTGCGGGCCTTGTCGGCGTCGGCCTGCTTGATCCAGCCATTCTCGAGCAGGCGGTCGACGACGTAGTTGCGGCGCTCGACGGCGCGATCATGGTTGCGCACGGGATTCAACGTCCCCGGCATCTTGGGCAGCGCCGCAAGATAGGCCGCCTCGGCCACCGTGAGCTCGTTCACCGATTTGTCGAAATAGACCAGCGAGGCGGCGGCAATGCCGTAGGCGCCCTGTCCGAGATAGATCTCGTTGAGATAGAGCTCGAGGATCTTGTCCTTGGAATAGGTCCGCTCGAGCCGCATCGCGAGCAGGGCTTCCTTGATCTTGCGGTTGAAGGAGACCTCGTTCGTGAAGAAGAAGTTCTTCGCGACCTGCTGGGTGATGGTGGAAGCGCCCTGCGGGCGCCGGTTGGAGCCGAAATTCTGGATATAGAGCAGCCCGGCACGCGCCATGCCGGAATAGTCGATGCCACCGTGCTGATAGAAATTCTTGTCCTCGGCGGCGAGGAAGGCGTTGATCACGAGCTTTGGCACCGCCTGGATCGGCAGATAGAGCCGCCGCTCCTTGGCATACTCGCCGAGCAGCGAGCCATCGCCAGCATGGATGCGCGTCATCACCGGCGGCTCGTAGTCCTGAAGCTGCGAGTAATCCGGCAAGTCCTTGGAGAAATGCCAGATCATTGCGGCGGCAGTCGCCACGCCGGCGAGAAACAAGACAGTTCCGATGGTGAAGAGGAACCCCAAAAATCGCGCTACCAGGCGCATCGGCAAACTTCCATTCCTGGCGCCGCTCGCGCGGCGCTTCTTCCTGACATGACCTGATGTTCTCGAAGAAGGAGGCCTAGTAAAGGCCGCCCGTGCCCGGCCGCATGATATTGCCCGCGCCCGGCACCTCGCCTCCCGGCGGCATGATGCCGCGGCCATCGGCATCGGCCACGCCGATAACGGAATAGTTATCCGGCGGCGCCGTGCCCGGCTTGAAGGCTTCCAGGATCACGTTGCCGCTATCGCCAAGACCGGCGCGCATGCCGGACTTGGAATCGACCCGGACCAGCTTGATGCCGGCCGGGATCTTGAAGGGCGTCGGCGGCTTGTCGGCGAGCGCAAGCTTGAGGAAGTCGCGCGCGATCGGCGCGGCGAGATGGCCGCCGGTCGCCGCATTGCCGCGCCCGAGCGGCCGCGGCTTGTCGTAGCCCATATAGATGCCGACCACGAGATCGGGCGAGAAGCCGATAAACCAGGCGTCCTTGGCCTCGTTGGTGGTGCCGGTCTTGCCGGCGATCGGCTTGCCGACCTCGCGGACCACCATGGCCGTGCCATGCTGCACCACGCCCTCCAGCATCGAGGTGATCTGGTAGGCGGTCATGGTGTCGAGCACCTGCTCGCGGCGGTCGACGAGCTGTGGCTCGGGTTGGCTCTTCCAGCCGGCGGGCGCGTCGCAGCCGCGGCATTCACGCGCATCATGCTTGAAGATGGTGTGGCCGTAGCGATCCTGGATGCGGTCGATCAGCGTCGGCTTCACCCGCCGGCCGCCATTGGCGATCATCGAATAGGCCGTCACCATCCGCATCACGGTGGACTCGCCGGCGCCAAGCGCGTAGGATAGGTAGTTCGGCAATTCGTCATAGACTCCGAAACGCCGCGCGTATTCGGAAATCAACGGCATGCCGATGTCCTGCGCCAACCGCACCGTCACCGTGTTCAGTGAGAGCTTCAGCGCGTTGCGCAGCGTCGTCGGCCCCTGATACTTGCCGTTCGAGAAATTCTCCGGCCGCCAGACGCCACCTCCCTGCCCCTGGTCGATCTCGATCGGCGCGTCGACCACCTGGGTCGACGGCGTATAGCCGTTGTCGAGCGCAGCCGAATAGACGATCGGCTTGAAAGACGAGCCAGGCTGCCGGTAGGCCTGGGTCGCACGGTTGAACTGGCTCTGATCGAAAGAAAAGCCGCCGACCATCGCGAGCACGCGGCCGGTCCAGGGGTCCATGGCGACCATTGCGCCGGAAACCTCCGGGAGTTGCTCCAGGCGATATTGGCCTTCGACCGGATTGCCATCCTTGAACAGCGGATCGACATAGATCACGTCGCCGGGCGAAAGCACCTGGGTGAGCGCGCTCGGCGTCTTGCCGCGGAGCGCACCGGAGGCAGACCGCGCCCACCTCACGCCGTCGAGCGTGATCAAGCCGGTCTCGCGCTCCTTGCTGACCGCCCCACCAAACTCGCGGCTCGGCTGAAAGCCGATCCGCGCGGACTGTTCGCTCGTCTCCAGCACTACCGCCAGCCGCCATGGCGAGACGTCCGACAACGACTTGATATCGGCGAGCTTCACGCCCCAATCGCCGCCCGAGAGATCGAGCTTGCTGATCGCTCCGCGATAGCCCTGCTCCTCATCGTATTTCACGAGGCCGGCCACCATCGCCTTGCGCGCCATCACCTGCACCTTCGGATCGAGCGTAGCGCGCACCGAGAGACCGCCTTCATAGAGCTTCTTCTCGCCATAGCGCTCGAAGATGTCGCGGCGCACCTCCTCGGCGAAATATTCGCCGGCGAAGATGTGCGCACCGTTGTTGTGGCTGGTGACGGTCAGCGGATCCTTGCGGGCCTTGTCGGCATCGGCCTGCTTGATCCAGCCATTCTCGAGCAGGCGATCGACGACGTAGTTGCGCCGCTCGACCGCCCGGTCGTGGTTGCGCACGGGGTGCAGGGTCGCCGGCATCTTGGGCAGGGCCGCGAGATAGGCCGCCTCGGCCACCGTGAGCTCGTTCACCGATTTGTCGAAATAGACCAGCGACGCGGCCGCGATGCCGTAAGCGCCGAGACCGAGATAGATCTCGTTGAGATAGAGCTCGAGGATCTTGTCTTTCGAATAGGCCCGCTCGATCCGCATCGCGAGCAGGGCTTCCTTGATCTTGCGGGTGAACGATACCTCGTTGGTCAGCAGAAAGTTCTTCGCGACCTGCTGGGTGATGGTGGAAGCGCCCTGCGGACGGCGGTTGGAACCATAATTCTCCGCATAGACCAGCGCGGCCCGCGCCATGCCGGAATAGTCGATGCCGCCATGCTCGTAGAAGTTCTTGTCCTCGGCGGCGAGGAAGGCGTTGATCACGAGCTTCGGCACCGCCTGGATCGGCAGATAGAGTCGCCGCTCCTTGGCATACTCGGCCAGTAGCGAACCATCGGCGGCATGGATGCGCGTCATCACCGGCGGCTCGTAGTCCTGAAGCTGGGAGTAATCCGGCAAGTCCTTGGAGAAATGCCAGATCAATCCTGCCGTTGCGGCCACTCCGACCAGGAACACAATCGTTCCGGCGGCGAACAGGAACCCAAAAAAACGCACCACAAAGCGCATTGTCTCTGATCCGTTCCTCGCGCCGCTCGCGGGCGCCTCGGTTTTGGCAGGTCAGGCTTTTCGCGGACGCACAATAAGCCGGCCAAGACACTGTACAACACATTGGCCGCGGTTGCGATTTCGTCGATTTCGGGACGCGCCCCTCGGGCGTTTATAGGGCCTCCGCTGTGGCCAAACTAGGGCTTCGTGCCTCCTCGTCAGTTCCCGGCTGCGGCCTTGGCCACTCGTTTGGCGAGAAAGACGTCGATGGCCTTGCCCATCGATTCGACGGCTTTTGCCCGCCATGCATCCGAGGCCATGTTGTCCAGATCCGCCTTGTTCGAGACATAGCCGATCTCAACGAGGACCGATGGAACATCGGCGTTCTTGAGAACCTTGAAGCCCGCCGATTTCAGCGGATGCTTGTGCAGGCGGACGGTACTCTTGAATTCCCCCATCAAGAGATGGGCGAAGCGGTTTGAAAACGTGCGCGTTTCGCGCTGAGCCAAGTCGATCAGGATGTCGGCGACATCGGTCGGTGCGTCGGTCAGGTTGAGCCCGCCGATGGCATCCGCCCGGTTTTCCGTCTCGGCCAGCCGTTCCGCCTCGGCGTCGGATGCCTTGTCGGAGAGCGTATAGATCGTCGCCCCCTGGGCCTCACCCTCGCCTTTCGGCAAAGCGTCGGCGTGAATCGAGACGAAGAGTGCTGCCTTTTGGCTGCGCGCCACCGCCACTCGGTCGGCGAGCGTGATGAAGGTATCGTCGCTACGGGTCATGACGACCCGGTACTTGCCTGCCTTTTCCAGCCGGTCGCGCAAGGCCAGCGCAAAATCCAGCACCAGGGACTTCTCGATGAGATCGCCGCCGGATTGGGTGCCGTTGTCCACACCGCCGTGTCCGGGATCGATCACGACCACCGGGCGCGTATCAGGCGGGGTCGGCTTTGCCGTCGGAGGCGGGACGGCAACGATGGTCTGGGGAACGGAGACGGCGGGCGCCGCGGTTCCGGTGGCGCCCGGGGCCGCAGTCTGGGGCTGAGCCGGTCCCTGCGGCGCGAGCGATCGCGAGAAGGTGGAGTTGTCGACTTGCTCGAGATCGAGAACCAGTCGAGCCGGCTGACCATTCGCCGAATCGAGCCCGTAGGAATTGGCGATCCGGGCCGGCCCTGTCAGATCGAACACGATTCGCGATCCTCCTGGCATCACCATTCCATAGCGGAACGCCTTGATGAGGCCACGGCCGTTGGTGCCCGCTCCGGCGGGGAGTTGAAAACTGACCTGCGGCAGATCCAGGACGACCCGGTAGGGGTCGTCCAGCATGAAGGCCCGGAATGGAACCGTCTTGTCCAGGTCGAGAATGAAGCGGGTCTGCTTGGTGTCCCCGGCGACCCTCGCGTCGGAAGCCACGGGGAAACTTGCCAGGGCCTGCGGCGACCGGGTTTCCGCCGCCAGGGTTCCTGCACCCGTCGCGCACACCAGTGCTGCGGCGCACAATAGCGCATATCCCGGCCAAACATAGCGATTTGCGTGGCTCGCCAAACGACTTCGGGCCTCCCAGCAGGCTTCTAGCGCATTAGAGCGACATGATTAATGGTTATTTAAAGGGCACCGGCGAATGGCACTGTTACCCTGAGGCGACGCTTCGAGACGCTTCCCTTGCGGAGCCGGCCTAATCCACGTATGTAATGGGCGCTGACGGCTAATACTCCCGGTTGTGTCGCGTTCAGCCTCCCGGTGCAGCGGTGGAAGCTCCAATCTCCAAAGGAAGCTCCCAGCGTTTTTCCGTCCCTCCCCGAGCCAGCGCAGCGCGCGGTCCCCGGAGGGCGGTTCCTGAGCCCGAGCGGCATCCGGTCCCCGGCCACCAAGTTTTCCGGGACGGTTTGAAACGGCATGGCCCCTACCCCCCGCGGGTCTGGGTGCGCATGCTTCGACGCGACCTCGCGGTCAGCAAGATATGAGGCGGCATCTCGTGCCGCCGGACGTCCAGACGGGCCGACGCTTGATGCGCCAAACTGTGTTGCCGACCAGAACTTGCGGAAGAGCCGCGCCGATGCGGAGCGATTGCCCCGCCCGTCGCCTGATCCCGCGGGAAGATCGTTCGGTCGGGCGCTCCCCATTGTATTTCGGCCTTCCCCTCACCCCCGAATCAGGTGGACCGTCGCGTCAGCCGCCCGCGCGCCCAGCGCTCGCGGCCATACGCCTTCGCCGCCTTTATGAGTTTAAAAATGCCCAACAAAATGTTGATCGATGCCACCCACCCGGAAGAGACCCGGGTCGTCGTGGTCCGCGGCAATCGCGTCGAGGAATTTGATTTCGAGACCGCCCAACGCAAGCAACTGCGGGGGAACATCTATCTCGCGAAGGTCACGCGGGTGGAGCCTTCGCTGCAGGCCGCCTTCATCGAATATGGCGGCAACCGCCACGGCTTCCTCGCCTTCAGCGAAATTCATCCGGATTACTATCAGATCCCCGTCGCCGACCGTCAGGCCCTGATCGAGGCCGACGAGCGCGCCCACCGCGAGGCCGAGGAGGAGGACGAGAACAGATCGGGACGCCGACGCTCACGCCATCGCAATTCGCGCCGCCGCAACAGCGGCGAACGTGTCCAGAGCGGCGTCGTCGGAACCGGGCAGACGCCCGAAACGGGCGTGTATGCCGATCAGGAACATCCGCATGATGGCGAGCATCCCGCTGAACCGGAACAGCATGAGCAGCCCTTCGCCGAGCATCAGGACCACGAGGGTCATGAGCACGAGCCCGCGCATGATGATCTGGACGATCATGATCACCATGATGATGCGGCACATGAACACCACGAAGACCATTCCGAGTCGGTCGTCGAGGCCCAGCCAGCGGACACCTATGTCGAGGCGCCGGTAACGGCGGTTGTCGCGGCCTCGCCCGCGGCGCAGTCGGCGGAGCCTGTCGGGACCGACCCCGCTCCAGACGAGCAGCCGGCCGAGGAAGACGTGCAGGCGAACATCGCGCCCGCCGCCGAGGCTGCGACCGCCGAGCACGTCTATGAAGAGCATGCGACCTCGCCGCTCGAGGAGCACCCGGCCGAATCGTCTCTGGCACCGCAGGCCGACGAACCTCACGAAGACGAGGACGGCGAGGATGAGGCCGAGGAGGAACTGGTCGAATCCGTCGGCGGCGAGGATGTGCTCGAGGAAGTTCCGGAACGTCCGTTCCGGCCCCGCCGCCAGTACAAGATCCAGGAAGTCATCAAGCGTCGGCAGGTGATGCTGGTGCAGGTGGTCAAGGAGGAACGCGGCAACAAGGGCGCGGCATTGACGACCTATCTGTCGCTGGCCGGCCGTTACGCCGTGCTGATGCCCAACACCGCCCGCGGCGGCGGCATCAGTCGCAAGATCACCTCGGCACAGGATCGCTCGCGGCTCAAGGAAGTGGTGCAGGAGCTCGACGTGCCCGAGGGCATGGGCATCATCCTGCGCACCGCGGGCGCCGCCCGTACCAAGCCGGAAATCAAGCGCGACTTCGAATACCTGATCCGGATGTGGGAAACCGTCCGCGACATGACGCTGAAGTCGCAGGCGCCGACGCTGGTCTACGAGGAGGGCTCGCTGATCAAGCGCTCGCTGCGCGACCTCTACAACAAGGAGATCGACGAGATCCTGGTCGCCGGTGAATCCGGCTATCGCGAAGCCCACGACTTCATGAAGATGCTGATGCCCTCCAATGTGGGCGTGGTGAAGCAGTATCGCGGTGGCCAGCCGCTGTTCTCGCGGATGGGCGTCGAAAGCCAGCTCGACGCGATGTTCTCGCCGACCGTGCAGTTGCGCTCCGGCGGCTACCTCGTCATCAACCAGACCGAGGCGCTGGTGTCGATCGACGTCAATTCGGGCCGCGCCACCCGCGAGCACCATATCGAGGATACCGCCCTCAAGACCAATCTCGAGGCGGCCGAGGAAGTCGCCCGCCAGCTCCGGCTGCGAGACCTTGCCGGGTTGATCGTCATCGACTTCATCGACATGGACGAGAAGCGCAACAACCGCGCCGTCGAGCGCAAGCTCTCCGACTGCCTGCGGCAGGATCGCGCCCGCATCCAGGTCGGCCGCATCTCGCATTTCGGCCTCTTGGAAATGTCGCGCCAGCGCATCCGTGCCAGCGTGCTGGAAAGCTCGACCGAGCCCTGCCCGCAATGCGGCGGCACCGGCCACGTGCGTTCGGTGTCCTCGGTGGCCCTGCAATTGCTGCGTGGCCTCGAAGAGGTGCTGATGAAGGGGGCGACCCACAATCTCGTGGTCCGCACCCGTACCGACGTCGCGCTCTACGTGCTCAACCACAAGCGCGGCCACCTGCGCGACCTCGAGAGCGGCTTCAAGGTGACGCTTGCGGTGATCGCCGATGCGACCGTGAGCGGCCAGCAATCGTTCATCATCGACCGCGGCGAGCAGGTGCACACGCTGGAGGCCGCCAAGGCGCTGCTCGTCGCACAAGCGGCCGCAGCGCCGCCGCCCACCGCGGAAACGGCTGATGACGAGGAGCCGCTCGACGCCGAGTTCGAGTCGGACGTGGAAACGGAGGAGACCGAAGGCCGCGCCGATGAGGCCCGGGCGGCCGAGGCCGGCGAGAACGAGCAGGAAGGACCCCGGCGCCGCCGGCGTCGCCGCCGCCGCGGGCGTAGCAGCGATGGGCGCGAGGCGGGCACACTCCAGGATGATCAGGAGGTCGCTCATGTGGAGGCTGCAGCCATCGCACCGGCCCAAGGCGAAGAGAGCGACTCCGAGGAGGAGGAAGGCGAGGATCCGGCCCGCGCCGACCAAGCCGGCGGAGGCGAAAAGCGGCCGCGTCGTCGCGGACGCCGCGGCGGCCGACGACGGCGCGGTGCCGACATGGAAGAAGGCGTTGCCGGCTCCATCGCCGATGAATTGTCCCCACCGTCGGACTCGGAAGCTGAGGGGGCGGTCGCCGACTTCGAAGGCGACTCGGTTGCCCCGACCTTGCCCGAGGTCCAGCCGGAATCCATCGCACCGGCCCATGAGCCGCAACTTGCCCAGCCCCCTGCGCCCGAGCCGGACGTGGTGAGCCCGGCGGCCGAGCCGACCGCGGGCGAGCCAGCGCGACAGGAGAATGAGAAGGCGCCGCCGCGCCGCTCCACCGTGCGTGAGAAGGTGACATTCCTGGCCGAGGGCCAATCCGACACCCCGGGAACGAGTGTCAGCCCGCCCACGCCGACATCGGAGCTGGAGGCACCCCTGCCGGCCTCGGAGGCGGAGGCAGACGGCGAAGCGCCGCCGCGACGGGCCGGATGGTGGTCGCGCCGTTTCGGCGGCAATCAATAGCGCGAATTGATCAATGACCGCCCGGCCCGTCCGGGCGGTTTCTTTTCGGCGTCATGACGATCGCTTATCGCCGCCGAAGCCAGCGCGCGATGCGTGCGACCGCTTCACGCATGTCCTCCGCCGAGCGTGCGTAGGAGAAGCGGACGAAATTCCTGCCGTGGAACGGATCGAAGTCGACACCAGGGGTCGCCGCGACATGGGCCTCATCCAGCATCGTCCTGGCAAATGCGAAACTGTCTGACGTGAAGTCCGATACGTCGGCATAGAGGTAGAAGGCGCCATCGGCGGGGAGGAACTTGGTCAGGCCCGCTTGCGGCAGCCCTTCGATCAGGATGCGGCGGTTCTCCAGATAGCCGGCCTTGACGGCCTCCATCTCGTCGCGGCCCTCGAAGGCGGCTTCGGCGGCGATCTGCGAAAGCGTAGGAACGGAGATCGCGAGATTCTGTTGCAGGCGCTCGATCGGGCGGACCAACGGCTCCGGCACCACCATCCAGCCGACCCGCCAACCGGTCATGCAGAAATATTTGGAAAATGAGTTGATCACGAGCGCCCGCTCGGAAAGCTCCGCCGCCGTGACCGCCGGAAAGGCATAGTCCAGGCCGTGATAGATTTCGTCGGAAATGAAGCGGATGCCGGCGTCCTGCGCGGCGGCCATCAGGGCGGTCAGCGCCTCCCGCGATATCATGGTGCCGGTCGGATTGGCCGGGCTGCCGACCAGGACGCCCTTGAGCGGCGTGCGCCGATGGGCTTCGAGCAGGGCCTCGCCGGTCAGGGCATGCCGGGTTTCGCTCGTGGTCTCGATCAGCACGGGCTCGCAGCCGAGCGCGGTCAGGATATGGCGATACGGCGGATAGCCGGGCACGGTGACCGCGACGCGGTCGCCGGACTCGAACATCGCCAGGAATGCCAGGATGAAGGCGCCCGAGGAGCCCGTGGTGACCACGATTCGCTCGGGATCGAGCGGACAGCCATAGGCGTCGCGATAGTGACGAGCGATCCGGGCGCGCAGCGATGGGATGCCAAGCGCTGAGGTGTAGTCGATGCGCCCGCTTCCAAGCGCGGCCCGGGCTGCGGCGATCGCCGATTGCGGCGCCGGTGCTGCAGGCTGCCCGACCTCCATGTGGATGACATGGCCGCCGGCCGCCTCGATTCGCTCGGCTGCCGCCATCACGTCCATCACCATGAACGGTGGAACCTCGCTGCGGCGGGACGCCGTCAGAAGCTGCGCCGCCCGGTTCCTCAAAGTCGCATCAAGCATCGATTTCTGCTATCCCATCCAGGCTCCGGACGACGGCCCGCAAAATGCCCCAGACTGGCCGCAATCCGTGGCTTGTTAGGGATTAGCCCGTATCCCGCCCGCAGCCAATCGCCAAAGAACCCTCATGTTGCTCCGCTTCGCGCTCCGCAAGTCGATATCGGGCCTGACCGCGCTCGCCGTTGCAATCTCGCTCGCTTGCGCGCCGGTCACGCCCGCGCTCGCCCAGCAGGGCAAAGGTCCGCCCGTCCTGCGCGATACCGAGACCGAGCAGCTCCTGCGCGAATATACCCGCCCGATCCTGCGGGCCGCGGGGCTCGAGAAGCAGAACATCCAGATGACGATCATCAACGATTCGTCGTTCAACGCCTTCGTTGCCGATGGTCACCGCATCTTCGTGAACTATGGCGCGATCCTGCAATCGGAGACCCCGAACCAGCTCATCGGCGTGCTCGCGCACGAAACCGGGCACCTGGCCGGCGGCCACCTCGCCAAACTTCGCGAGGAATTGTCGCGGGCGCAGACCCAGATGATCATCGCCATGCTGCTCGGTGCTGGCGCCGTCGTGGCCGGCGCCAGAGGTGGCGGCACCAACGGTCTCGCCGATGCCGGCGCCGCCGCCATCGCAGGCCCGCAGGAGATGATCCGCCGTTCGTTGCTGTCCTATCAGCGCCAGCAGGAAGAGAATGCCGACCGCGCCGGCGTGAAATTCCTGACCGCAACCGGGCAGTCCGCCAAGGGCATGTACGATACCTTCAAGCGCTTCACCGACGAGAGCCTGTTTGCCGCACGCGGCGCCGACCCCTATCTGCAGTCGCATCCGATGCCCGCCGACCGCGTCGCGGCGCTGGAGGAGATCGCACGTCAAAGTCCCTATTGGGACAAGAAGGACGAGCCTGCGTTGCAGATGCGCCACGACATGGTCAGGGCGAAGATTTCCGCCTTCATGGAACGGCAGGACACCGTCTACCGCCGCTATCCGCTGTCGAATACCGGCCTGCCGGCGCGCTATGCCCGCGCCATTTCGACCTATCTGCACGGCGACCTCAATAACGCGCTGGCCCAGATCGACGGTCTGATCCAGGCCCAGCCGGCCAACCCCTATTTCTACGAGTTGCGCGGCCAGGCGCTGCTGGAAGGCGGCAAGCCCGCGGAGGCGATCGCGCCGTTGCACAAGGCTTTGCAGCTCTCCAATAATGCCGCCCTCATCGAGATGTTACTGGGGCAAGCCCTCGTGGCGACCGACAACAAGGCCTATACTGACGAGGCGATCAGCATCCTGCGTGCCGCCGTGGCGCGTGAGAGCGAGGCGCCGCTTGGCTATTCCCAGCTCGCCATGGCCTACGGCCGCAAAGGCAACTATGCGGAAGCCGATCTCGCGTCGGCGCAGGCTGCCTACCTGCGCGGCGACAACAAGACCGCCCGTGAGCTCGCTTCGCGTGCGAAGACCCGCTTTGCGGTGGGCACGCCTGGATGGGTGAAGGCCGACGACATCGTCAGCGCCAAGCCGTTGCCGGGCCAGAAGAGCAATTGACGGCGGTAAGCCGCGTTCGGCTGGTAACTTCGCCGCTTTCGGAATAAAGCCACTAATCGGGACTAGACTACGTCGAGTAGTCTCGGGACCGGGACCTTCGGAACCGGCTTCACAACAAGGATTTGCCAATGCGTGTACTCCGCCTGCTCGCCCCCGCCCTGCTCGCATCTGCCCTGTGCGGCGCGCCATATGCGGCTTCCGCGCAGAGTTTCTCCGACGGCCAACGCGGCGACATCGAGACCATCGTCCACAATTACCTCGTCGCGCATCCGGAGGTGCTCGAGGAGGCGATGAACGAACTGAGCAAGCGCCAGGCCGCGGCCGAGGAAAAGAAGCACGAAGAATCGGTCGCCAAGAATGCCGACACGATCTTCAACTCGCCACGCGGCGTCGTGCTCGGCAACAAGGGCGGCGACGTCACCTTCGTCGAGTTCTTCGACTACAATTGCGGCTACTGCAAGCGCGCGATGTCCGACATGCTCAATCTGATGAAGAGCGACTCCAAGCTGAAGGTCGTGCTGAAGGAATTCCCGGTGCTCAGCGAAGGCTCGGTCGAGGCCGCGAAGGTCGCGGTCGCCGTGCGCATGCAGGACCCCTCGAAATATCTCGACTTTCACACCAAGCTGCTGGGCGGCCGCGGCCCGGCCGACAAGGCGCGCGCGCTGGCGGCGGCTAAGGAGGCCGGCCTCGACACCGCGCGGATCGAGAAGGATCTCGCAAGCCCCGAAGTCCAGGGCACGATCGAAGAGAACTTCAAACTCGCCGAGGACATGGGCATGAATGGCACGCCGAGCTACGTGATCGGCAAGCAGATCGTCGTCGGCGCCGTCGGGCTCGATGGCCTGAAGGAGAAGATCGGACTGGCGCGCTGCGGCAAGGCTACCTGCTGAACTGAGCTCGTTCGGCGGCTGACGCTAATCCGGCTGGGGCCTTCCAGCCGGATTTCTTTTTGCTCCAGGCGGCGCGGCCAGCCGCTCCGCCTCGTTCCGGTGCGCGTGCACACGCCATTCATCCAGCATTCACAAGCGATGGTGATGGAACCGCAAGTGACGCGGAACATCTGCTGTCTCTTCTCGTTGTCGGCGCGGGCAATGCCAACACGTGAGGAGAACAACAGATGACGAATCGTTTCATGGTCTCGGTCGCCGCGCTCGCGCTGGTCGCCGGTGCCGGAGTAGCCAATGCGCAGCAGGGCGGCACGCACCAGCAGGGTGGCGCCGCGATGCAACAGGGCGCGCCTGCCGGTGGCGCCGCCGCGCCGTCGGGCCGCGAGGCGGCCGAGCCGAAATCCGCCGAAACCAAGGGCGGGCCGTCCGAGGCGAAGTCGTCGCAATCCGAGCAGGCTGCGCCGAAGGGCCAGCGCGCCGAGGAAGGCGCCCCGGGCCAGAAGTCCAAGAACATGAGCTCCGAGAACGAGAGCAAGAGCGGCAACATGAAGGCCGAGACCCGCGAGGGCCAGAAGGGCAACATGAAGGCCGAGGGTCGCGAAGGCCGCGACAACAACAACATGAAGGCTGAAGGCCGGGAGACCCGCGACAACAACATGAAGGCCGAAGGCCGTGAAAGCCGCGACAACATGAAGGCCGAAGGCCGTGAAGGCCGCGACAATATGAAGGCTGAAGGCCGCGAGGGCCGCGACAACAACAACCTGAAGGCCGAGGGTCGCGAAGGTGGACGGTCTCAGACCACGACGGGTATGGCCGCCTCCGGCGCCAAGCTCTCGACCGAGCAGCGCACCAAGATCACGACCGTGATCCGCAACGAGCACGTGGCTCCGGTCACCAACGTGAACTTCTCGGTGTCGGTCGGCACCCGCGTGCCGCGCGACGTGCAATACCGCCCGCTCCCCACCGAGGTCGTGACGATCTATCCGGAGTGGCGCGGCTATGACTTCATCCTGGTCCGCGACCAGATCGTCGTGATCGATCCCGCGACGTTCGAGATCGTGGCGATCCTCGAATCCTGATCTTCGAGCGAGCTTTGAGTTGAGGGGGCGGGCCTCGGGTCCGCCCCCTTTCTGCTGGGTGGTAGGCGCCCGCTTTTCCACAACCTGCCCGCGCTTTCCCGCCCGGCGGCGATGGTACTGGAGGGGCCCGCCGGATGTCTCAAGGCTTCCCCTCGGCCCGGTTGTTACCTATAACCCCGCCACCCTTTTGAAGGACCTCCGGGATTGGGATGGCCAATACTCCTGACCAGACGATTTACGTGCTCAACGGGCCGAACCTCAATCTGCTGGGGACGCGCGAGCCCGAGACCTATGGCCATGCCCGGCTGGCCGATGTCGAGCAGCTCTGTGAGAAGACCGCGGCCGAACTCGGCTTCACCGCGCATTGCAGGCAATCCAACCACGAGGGCGAGCTGGTCGACTTGATCCACGAAGCCCATGCCCGCAAGGCGGTCGGCATCGTGATCAATGCCGGCGCCTATTCGCACACCTCGATCGCGTTGCACGACGCGCTGATGGCGGTGAGGATTCCGACCGTCGAGGTGCATATCAGCAACATCTACGCCCGCGAGAGTTTCCGCCATCACACCTTCACCGCCCGGGCAGCGTTCGCAACGCTCTGCGGTTTCGGCATCGACGGCTACCGTCTCGCGATCACCGGCCTCGCCGCCCGGATCAGCGCCGACGCCAAGCCCAGGGGCTGACCGCCCACTCTTCATTCAAACGACCAGTTCCGGATCAAGATCATGGCGCGCCAGCCTGACGAGAAGACAGCCGAAAAATTTTCGACCGAGGACAGCGAGCTTATTCGCGGCCTGGCGATCCTGCTGGATGAAACCGGCCTCTCGGAGATCGAGATCGAGCGCGCCGGTTTGCGGCTTCGGGTCGCACGCAATCTCAGCGTCGCCGCGGCTCCGATGCCGGCGCATTTCGCACCGGCCGTGCCGATGCCGGTCGCCGCTCCGCCGCCGGGCGCGGCTGCCGCTGCGGATTTGTCCAAGCATCCCGGCATGGTGCCCTCGCCGATGGTCGGCACCGCCTATTGGGCGCCCGAGCCCGGCGCCAAGCCGTTCATCGAGGTGGGCACCAGGGTCACGGCCGGCCAGACACTGCTGATCATCGAAGCGATGAAGACAATGAACCAGATTCCGTCACCTCGGGCGGGCACCGTGACGCAGATCCTCGTCGAGGACGGCCAGCCGGTCGAGTTCGGTGAGCCGCTCGTGATCATTGAGTGAGTAGGGAGTAGCGAACAGCGAATGGTATCTTCTCATTCGCCATTCGCCCCTTGGGACAACATGTTCGACAAGATTCTCATAGCCAACCGCGGCGAAATCGCCCTCCGTATCCTCAGGGCCTGCAAGGAATTGGGGATTTCGACGGTGGCGGTGCATTCCACGGCCGACGCCGACGCCATGCATGTGAGGCTCGCCGACGAGAGCGTCTGTGTCGGGCCTCCGCCTTCGAAGGACAGCTATCTCAACGTGCCGGCGCTGCTCGCCGCCTGCGAGATCACCGGCGCGGATGCCGTCCATCCCGGCTACGGCTTTCTCTCCGAAAACGCGCGCTTCGCCGAGATCCTGGCCGACCATAACCTGCACTTCATCGGCCCCAAGGCCGAGCATATCCGGCTGATGGGCGACAAGATCGAGGCCAAGAAGACCGCAAGGCGCCTCGGCATCCCCGTGGTGCCGGGTTCCGACGGCGCGGTGGGCGCGGGCGAGGACGCCATGGCGATCGCGAAGGCGATCGGCTTTCCGGTTCTGGTCAAGGCTGCCGCCGGCGGCGGCGGGCGCGGCATGAAGGTCGCGCAGAGTGAGAGCGATCTCACGCTCGCACTCACCACGGCCGCCAACGAAGCGAAATCGGCGTTCGGCGACGCCTCGGTCTATCTGGAAAAATATCTGCAGAAGCCCCGCCACATCGAGATTCAGGTGCTCGGCGACGGCCGCGGGGGAGCCATCCATCTCGGCGAGCGGGATTGCTCGCTGCAGCGCCGCCACCAGAAGGTCTGGGAGGAAGGCCCCTCACCCGCGCTTGACGCCGCCGCCCGCCGGAAGATCGGATCGACCGTCGCCAAGGCCATGCAGGGGCTGAAATATCTCGGTGTCGGCACCGTCGAATTCCTCTACGAGGACGGCGAATTCTATTTCATCGAGATGAACACCCGCATCCAGGTCGAACATCCCGTCACTGAGATGATCACCGACATCGACCTGGTGCTGGAGCAGATCCGCATCGCCGCAGGCGGCGACCTGCCGCTGACGCAGGACGAAGTCACCATCAACGGCCATTCCATCGAGTGCCGCGTCAATGCCGAAAACCCCGTGAGCTTCCGCCCCTCGCCCGGCAAAATCCAGCAATACCACCCGCCGGGCGGCCTCGGCGTGCGAATCGATTCGGCCGTCTACCAGGGTTATGTGATTCCCCCCTATTACGATTCGCTGGTCGGCAAGCTGATCGTCCACGGCAAGACCCGCGCCGAATGCCTGATGCGGCTGCGCCGGGCGCTCGACGAGATGGTGGTCGACGGTATCGAGACCACGCTGCCTTTGTTCCGGGCTCTGGTCCGGGAGCCCGACATCATCGACGGCGACTACCATATCCACTGGCTCGAGCAGTATCTGGCCGGCAAGTCGGCAACCTGAGCGACTTCTTGGCAGCCCCCGCGAGCTCGTTGGAACCAAACGGTTTCCACCGCGTTAGGATTGGGCTTAGTGCCGTTTTCCGTTCGGGGGACGTCGAAATTCTCAATTCTGACGACGCGAGCGCGTAGTGACGCTGCCTGCTTGGCGCCACCGCGCGATGGGACAAGTCCTGCTGCTCTCAGCGGCATTCCTGGTGTTGGTTGCCATCAGCACGGCATCGGTGCTGCTGGTCAACAAGGCGCGCGATGACAGTAGCTGGGTCGTGCACACGATCGAGGTCGAAAACCAGACCAACGCGCTGCTGCTGGAAATCCGTCGCGCCGAAAGCGGTGCCCGCGGCTACCTGCTCACAGGAGGATCCGAGTTTCTCGCCGACCATCAGGATGCAGTGGCCCGGATCATTCCCGATCTCGACAGGCTCGACCACCTTGCCGCCGATAATCCGGCCCAGGTCGAGAACCTGAAGAAGCTGCGCGCAGCGATCGAGATCCGGCTCGACCAGTTCGCTCGCGAGACGAGATTCGTGAAACAGGGCAAGCTGCCAGATGCGGCTGCGCTGGTCCGCGAGGCGGCAGCCAGCGACACGACCGGAACGATCCGCGAGGTCGCCGATGCCATGCGCGCCGAAGAAGATCGATTGTTCAACCTGCGCACGGCGAACGCCGATCGCAGCGAGCAGCTGGCCACGCTGGTGACGATCGCGGGCTCGGCCATGGTCATCGTGCTTGCCGCCATCTCGATCTTCCTGGTGCGGCGTTCGGCGCGCGCCCGCGATGAAGCGGAGGCCGCGCTGCGCGACAGCAATCTCAATCTCGAAGCCACGATCGACGAACGCACCGCCGATCTCAGGGAAGCCAATGACGAGATCCAGCGCTTCGCCTATATCGTGAGCCACGACCTGCGGTCGCCGCTCGTCAACATCATGGGCTTTACCAGCGAGCTGGAGGAGCTGCGGGGCGATATCTTCCGCCGGATCGCCTCGCTTGCGCGCGCCGATGCGGCGCCGGCGCTCGTGCCGGCGGACCAGGAGGAGCCGGAGCTGCGCGGTGAAGATAGCCGGCTCTCGCAGGACTTCTCCGAGGCGCTGGGGTTCATCAAGTCGTCGATCGACAAGATGGACCGGCTGATCAACGCGATCCTCAACCTCACGCGCGAAGGCCGCCGCACCTTCGTGCCGGAGCGGATCAATATCCGCGAATTGATCGAGGCCATCGTGTCCACGCTGGCGCATCAGGTCGCGGAGGCCGGCGTCAAAATCGACGTTGACTCGCTGCCGTCGATCGTCAGCGACCGGCTGGCGCTCGAGCAGATTTTCTCCAACCTGCTCGACAACGCGGTCAAATATCTCAGGCCTGACGTTCCCGGCGCGATATCCGTCCGCGGCCGCACCAAGCTCGGCTTTGCGGTGTTGGAGATATCGGACAACGGCCGCGGCATCGATCCCAAGGACCATCAGCGCATCTTCGACTTGTTCCGCCGCGCAGGCACCCAGGACAAGCCGGGCCAGGGGATCGGCCTCGCTCATGTCCGCGCCCTGGTCCGGCGGCTCGGCGGCACCATGTCGGTTTCTTCGGAACTCAACAGCGGCAGCACCTTTACGATAACCCTGCCGATCAATTGGAGTGGAGGCACATGAGCAACCCCGTGACCATCCTCATGATCGAGGATGACGAAGGACATGCCCGGTTGATCGAGCGGAACATCCGCCGGTCCGGCGTGAACAACGAGATCATCCCGTTCAGCAACGGTACAGCAGCGGTCAAGTATCTGTTCGGCGGCGATGGCACGGGTCAGCACCACAATGGGCAGGCCCTGCTGATCCTGCTCGATCTCAACCTGCCCGACATGACGGGCATCGATATCCTGCGGCGGATCAAGGAGAACAAGTTTCTCAAGAGCGCGCCGGTCGTGGTGCTGACCACCACCGACGACTCGCAGGAAGTCAAGCGCTGCTACGAGCTCGGCTGCAACGTCTACATCACCAAGCCGGTCAACTACGAAAGTTTCGCCAACGCCATTCGCCAGCTCGGGTTGTTCTTCTCCGTCATACAGGTTCCTCCGGCCGTCTCATGACCCCCGCGCAGCCCACGGTGCTCTACATCGACGACGACCCGGCGCTGGCGCGCCTGGTGGAGCGCGGCCTGAGACGCCTCGGGATGAAGGTCGTGCCGGCGGCAAGCGGCACCGATGGCCTGGAGCGCCTGAAGCAGGGCGGCATCGACGTGGTGGCGCTCGACCAGTACATGCCGGGCCTCGACGGGCTGCAGACGCTGGAGCGGATCATGGCGATCCCCGGTGCGCCGCCTGTCGTCTTCGTCACGGCCTCGCAGGACTCCAACATCGCGGTCACGGCGCTCAAGGCGGGAGCGGCCGACTATCTGGTCAAGGACGTGCGCGGCGATTTCATCCCCCTGCTCCAGGTCGCAGTCGATGGCGCGCTGCGCCAGGCCGCGCTGCAGCAGGCGCGCGATGAAGCCGAAGCCGAGGTCCACGCCTCGCGCGACCGCTACGCGGCGCTCGCCGCCGAGCGCGAGATGCTGCTGCGCGAGGTCAACCACCGCGTCGGCAACAGCCTGCAGATCATCGCGTCGCTGCTGCATCTGCAGGCCAATTCCGCGGCTCAGGACGACGTCAAGGCGGCCCTGACCAATGCGATGGGCCGGGTGGCGGCGGTCGCGCAGGTGCACCGCCGGCTCTACACCTCGCAGGACCTCAAGAGCGTGCTGTTGAACGCCTATCTCGACGCCCTGCTCGACGATCTTCGCCGCTCGGCCGAAGGCAACAAGATGTCGCGGCTGACGCTGAAGGCGGAGCCGATCGAGATCGACCCCGACCGCGCGGTCGCGATCGGCATCATCGTCAACGAGCTCGTCATGAACGCGGTAAAATACGCCTATCCGGATTGCGCGGGACCCATTCACGTCGACCTCTTTGCCGAGGACGAAGACCTGGCGCTGTCGATCGCCGACAACGGCGTCGGCTTCAGCTCCGAATCCGATTCCAAGTCCGATCCGCGCTCCACCGGCATGGGCCAGCGGATCGTCAGCGCCATGGCCTCCAAGCTGGAGGCGAGCGTGGAGCGCGATCCCAATCACGCCGGTACCCGCATCGTGGTTCGTTTTCGCCGCACCAGGACGCCCGCGCCTGGCGCCGCCACCGCGGCGGCGAAATGAATCACGGCTGAAGCCGTCCGCAACCGCAGCACGGCGTCGGCCGCGGTTGGCCTGATCCGCGCAGCCCTGCTATCCTCTCCGCATGACGTCGCGCGACTCCGCCATTTCCGAGATCACCCCCGAAGTGCTGCTGCGCGCCTACGCCTGCGGCATCTTCCCGATGGCAGAGAGCGCCGACGATCCGACCCTGTTCTGGGTCGAGCCCGAAATGCGCGGGGTGATTCCGCTCGACGGATTCCGCATCGCCTCGCGCCTCGCCCGCACCGTGCGTTCGGATGGCTTCACGGTGACCGCGAACCGCGCGTTCAAGGCCGTGATCGCCGGCTGCGCTGCGCCGCAGGAAGGCCGCGAGGACACCTGGATCAACAAGCGGATTCGCGAGCTCTATTGCGGGCTGCATACGCTCGGCCACGCCCACAGCGTGGAAGCCTGGCAGAATGGCGATCTGGTCGGCGGCCTCTATGGCGTGAGCCTTGGCCGCGCCTTTTTCGGCGAGAGCATGTTCCATCGCGCCCGCGACGCCTCGAAAGTGGCGCTGGTGCACCTGGTGGCGCGGTTGATCGCCGGCGGCTTCGAGCTGCTCGACACGCAATATGTCACCGAGCACCTGCGGAGCTTCGGCGCCATCGAAATCCCGCGGCGCCGCTACACGACCCTGCTCGACAAGGCGCTGAAGGGCGAACCTGCGGATTTCGCCCGTCTCGCGCTCCACCGGCCCATCGCAGGCGCGGATGCGCTCGCGATCATCGGCGCTTGATGAGATCAGGTTCGCTCAAGCGATGCAGAAGGTGCGCTCCCTCGCCCCGTTGTTACGGGCGGAGGTGAACCGAGTTCGCGTTACCTGAATATCCCGAACGGGCCGCCGGATTGCGGCGGCGGAGGCGGCGGCGGAAGCTGCTGGCTCTGCTGCTGCGGCGGCAAAGGCTGCGCGGGCCGCGGCGCGGCCTGCCGTTGCGACGGCTGCCGCTTCTGCGCCGGCTGCTGAGGCGGCTTCGGCGTATCGGTCGGCGCCGCGCTGACCACGGTGGTCTCGGGCTCCTTACAGTCGGTCAGCCAGATGTCGTAGATCGGGTGCTCGACCGCATGCAGACCGGGGCTTGCCGAGAACATCCAGCCGGAGAAGATCCGTTTCACCTCGCCCTGCAGCGTGATCTCGTCGACCTCGACGAAGGCGTCGGTGTTGGCCGCCTCCGTCGCGGGACGCGTGTAGCAGGCGTCGGTCTTGACCCGCAGCGCGCCGAACTGGACGGTTTCGCCGATATCCTCGTCGAAATTGATGATGCGCCCGGTGATCTTGTCGAGACCGGTGAAGCTCGCCTTCTTGTTGACGATCTTCTGCGCGGGCGGCTCGGTCACCACCTCGTCGCCCGGCTGCAGCGTCGCCGGCGTCGGCGGCGCAGCCGTTGGCGGCGCCCCCTTGGGCTGGCGCTGTCCCGGGGGCGCCGGGTTGGCGCCCGGCGGCACATTGGCCTGCTGCCCGGCCGGCGGGGGAGGCGCACCCGGGGGAACGTTCTGCGGAATGACCGTGGTGCCCGGCGGCGGCGCAAGCGGCTGCGACTGGACGGCGCCCGGCGTCACCGCCGCCTGCCCTGGATAGGCTCGATTCGGCGCCGGCAGCACCCGGCCCTGCGGCGGCAGTTCCGGGATATCCTCCTCTTCGTCGGGTGGCGGCTGATTGCCGCGAGGAACGTTACCGGGCGGACGCGGCACGGGATCGGAAAAAATATTGCCGATCTGCGCGTGCGCAGCTTGCGGCAGCGTACTCGCAAAGGCGGCAACGACGACCGCAAGACTGGCCAAGGCAACTGTTCGGAGCATTTCGCGTGCTTTTACAGCGAATCGGCCCGTAAGGCTAAGGCATTGTCCAGGAGTACGATGTCCAGGAGTACGATTTTCATCCGTACGATTTTATCCGCCGATCGCAGGGACCGGTTAACACGCCGAATACGGCGGGGGAAGGGCGCAACCCACCCTCCTCTTTGGCCTACTGGCCAGCGCCCGGTTCGGATGGAATAGTTCCGACGCTCAAACGGCGCCTCCCGCGCCTCCAACCGTCCGGAACAACCGGAGCTCAGCGAGGAAACCCCATGCCTGATCGCATTCGTCTGGACGGCCGGACCGCCGTCGTCACCGGGGCTGCCGGCGTCATCGGCGCCGCGACCGCCCGCCTGCTCGCCGCGCGCGGTGCCCGCATCGTCGCCATCGACCGCAAACGCGACGAGGCGGCGGTGAAGGCGCTGCCGGCCTCCGCCGAGGCGCTGGCGATCACCGCCGACGTCACCGACGAAGATGAGGTGGAAGGCTATGTCCGCGCCGCGGTCGACCGGTTCGGCAGCATCGATGCCTTCTTCAACAACGCCGGCATCGAGGGCGAGGTGAAGCCGATCACGCAATACAGCCTGGAGACCTTCCGCAAGGTGATCGACGTCAATCTGGTCGGCGTGTTCCTGGGATTGAAGCATGTGCTGCCGGTGATGCTGAAGCAGGACAAGGGCAGCATCATCAACACCGCCTCGATCGCCGGCCTGTTCGGCTCGCCGAACATCGCAGTCTACAGCGCGAGCAAGCATGGCGTGATCGGGCTCACCAAGAGCGCGGCATGGGAATACACCGGCACCGGCGTGCGCATCAACTGCGTCTGCCCCGGAATGATCGACAGCCGCATGCTGAGCACGATCATCGAGGCCCGCGGCCGCCACGCCGGTATCAACGCTCCGATGCAGCAGGACAAGATCGTGGAGCGGATTCCCGCGCGGCGCCTCGGGCAGGCGGACGAGGTCGCCGCCATCGTCGCGTTCCTGGCGTCCGACGATGCAAGCTATGTCTCCGGCGCGGCCTACACCGTCGATGGCGGCCGTACCGCCGCCTGATCAGAGGATGCTCCATGCCCGTCGTTCTCGATCCCGATGCTGCCGCCGTCTACAAGGCGTTCCAGGAGGCTGGCCGCCCGCCCTATGAGACGCTGACGGCGGACGAGGCTCGCGCCTACTATATGCAGGCGCGCATCGTCAGCAATCCCGAGCCGCCGGCGCTTGCATCAGTGGCGCCGCTCGATATCCCCTCGCCTGCCGGCACGATCCCGGCGCGCGTCTATACGCCGAACCGGCTGAGAAAGTCGGACGGGCTTTCGCCGGCCCTGGTGTTCTTCCACGGTGGCGGCTGGGTGATCGGCAATCTCGAAACCCATGACGTGGTGTGCCGCAAGCTCGCCGACGCCGGCGAAACGATCGTGATCTCGGTCGACTATCGGCTCGCGCCGGAGCATCCATTTCCCGCCGCCGTCGAAGATGCGATCGCGGCAACGACCTGGGTCGCCGGGCAGGCGCAGCTCGGCATCGACGCATCCCGCCTCTTCGTCGGCGGCGACAGCGCCGGCGGCAATCTCGCTGCGGTGGTGGCACTGGCCGCGCGCGACGGGGACGGGCCCAGGCTCGCCGGCCAGGTGCTGATCTATCCCGCCACTGACTTCTCGCGCCGGCATGCCTCGCATCGTGAGCCCGAGACCTCGGTGCTGCTGACGCATACGGTGATCGGCTGGTTCATGAACCACTATCTTGGCAATGCCGACATCGCCGACTGGCGCGCATCGCCCGCTCGCGCCAGCACCCTTGCCGGTTTACCGCCGGCCTATGTGCTGACGGCGGGCGCCGATCCCCTGCGCGACGAGGGCGACGAATACGCCGCGCGGCTGAAGAGCGCGGGCGTGAGCGTGACCTACCGGCACTTCCCGGGCCAATTCCACGGCTTCTTCACCATGGGCAAATTGCTGCCGCAGGCCCATGTCGCCGCCGACGAGATCGGCGCCTGGCTCAGGGCGCAGGCCTGACGTCAAGCCAGCGCGTCCCGGATCTTCTGCACCAGTTGCGCCCGATCGGCGCGTGCCTTCAGCGCGTCGGCCATGTCGGTCTCGACGAACCGGGTCGGCATGTTCGGCTGGAGCTGGCCGATCAGGTCCATGTCCGCCGAGATCACGGTGCCGACCATGAAATAGCCACCGCCCGACACCGCATCGCGGTGCAGGATGATCGGCTCCTTGCCGCCGGGCACCTGGATCGAGCCGTAGGGATAGCAGCTATCGACGATATTGGACGGGTCAGAGCCTGCGCCGAACGGCTGCTCGCGCGGGACGAAGTCGAGTGCATGCCCGCCGCGAAAGCGATAGCCCATGCGGTCGGCCTCAGGCGCGACCTTCCATGGATCGGCGAAGAAACCTCGCTGCGAGTCTGGCGTGATGCGGTGCCAATAGAGCCCGGGCACCACCCGCAGCTCGGCCGGATTGCCGGGCGAGCGGCGCAGCGCCTCCGGAACGCTGCGCCCGGCCTTCGTGGCGGATACGGCACCGACCGGCAGCTCGTCGCCGGCGGCGATCGGCCGCCCCTTGAAGCCGCCGAGCGCACCGATCGGATAGGTCGAGCGGCTGCCGAGCGCGAGCGGCACGTCGATGCCGCCGGCGACGGCGACGTAGATGCGCGCGCCGGCTTGCAGATAGCCGAAGCTCAGCACCTGGCCGGCCTTGACTTCGAGCGCGGTCCAGCCCGGCTTCTCCTCGCCGTCGAGCTTGATCGGCATGGTCGCGCCGGTCACCGCGATGCCGGTATCCGCGGTGAACTCGAGCTGCGGGCCCATGAACACGGCTTCCAGGCAGGCCGCGCCCTCGTCGTTGCCGACGAGCAGGTTCGCCGCACGCAGCGCCAGCCGGTCCATCGCGCCGCCGATCGGGATGCCCAAATGGAAATAGCCGGGACGGCCGAGATCCTGAACGGTGGTCGACAGACCCGGATTCTGCACCCTAATGGCCATGGAGCGCGCCCTCCAGCTTGGCGTTGTAGCCGTTCATGTCCTGCTGAAACTGGTTGAAGTCGAAGGTGACGTCGCGCATCAGCGGCGCGAAGCGGCCGGCCGCGACGTCGTCGATCGCCCCGTCATAGGCCGAGCGGTCGATCGGCTTGAACTTGACGATGTCGCCGGGCCGGAAGAACACCATGAAGTCGCGCAAATAACCGATCTGCTGCTCGGGGTCGAAGATCGGCATCGGCGTGATGCCGAACATCTGGTAGCCGCCGGCGCCGCGCACCGAATAGATGCAGGAGAAGCAGCCGCCATGGCCGATCGTGAGCTTCGGCGTGTCGGTGCGGGGCCTGAGATATTTCGGCACCTCGAGCTGCCGCTGGCGCTCGACCATCTGGTACAGGAACGGCAGCCCGGCGACGAAGCCGACCATCGAGACGAACCAGGGCGAGCCGCTATGCGCGGCGATGAAGGCGTCGACATCGGGCAGTCCGTTCACCCGCGCCGCATATTCGAGATCGGTCCCCTTCGGGTCCTGGTGCCGCTCGCGAAACCGCATCAGCGTCTCGTGAGTCCAGGGATCGCGATAGAACACCGGAATCTCGATGATCCGGGTCTTGATGACGGGCTCGGTCCTCACCGCCGCGCTCTCGATCGCCTTCACCTCTTTCAGGATGTCGTCCGGCTTGATCACATCAGGGTCGAACTTGATCTGGAACGAGGCGTTGGCCGGGCAGATTTCGGTGACGCCGGCGATGCCGCTGTCGCGGATCGCATTCGTCATCGACAGGCTCTTGAAGAAGGCTTCGAGCGACATCGCCTCGTCGCACTCGACGAACAGGTGCTCGTCGCCTCCGAAGGAGTAGCGGGTCGTCATCAGGCATCCTCCCTTGCGCGCTTGAGCGCGGCGAAATCGGTTTCCAGCCAGGGTTCGAGAAAGCGGGTGTGGGTGCGCCCTTCGCCGACGCTGGGATCAGACGCGAGCGCCGCATGCAGCGGGATGGTGGTCGCAATTCCCGTGATCACCAGTTCCTTCAGCGCGCCCTGCAGCCGCGCCAAACAGTCGGCACGGTCGGCGCCGTGCACGATGAGCTTGCCGAGCAGCGAATCGTAGAACGGCGGCACCTGGTAGCCTTCGAACAGCATTGTGTCGAAGCGGATGCCCTCGCCTTCCGGCACGCGGAGCTGCCCGATGCGGCCCGGCCACGGCATGAAGTTCTTGTACGGGTCCTCGGCATTGATGCGGCACTCGATGGCATGACCGTGGATGCGGATGTCATCCTGCCGCAGCGACAGTTTCTCGCCGCCCGCGATCCGCAGCATCGCCTGCACGAGATCGATGCCGGAAACCATCTCGGTGACGGGATGCTCGACCTGGATGCGGGTGTTGACCTCGATGAAATAGAAGTCTTGCGTAGCGTCGTCGTAGAGATATTCCACCGTGCCGGCGCTGCTGTAGCCGACCTGTCGCGCCAGCGCGACCGAGCTCTCGCACAGCCGGGATCGCACGTCGTCCGGCAGCCCGATCGCGGGTGCCTCCTCCCACACCTTCTGCCGGCGCCGCTGCAGCGAGCATTCGCGCTCGAAGCAATGAACAAAGTTCTCGCCGTCGCCGAGGATCTGCACCTCGATGTGGCGCGCGCGCTCGATGACCTTCTCCAAATACAGGCCACCATCGCCGAACGCCGCCGCGGCCTCCGCCGAGGCCTGCGGGAACAACCGCGCGAACTCGTCGGCGTCGTGCGCGATGCGGATGCCACGGCCGCCGCCGCCGGCCGCGGCCTTGACCATGACGGGAAAGCCGATATCGGACGCGATCGCCACGGCCTCGGCAAGGTCCGCGACGCGGCCGTCGCTGCCCGGTACCGTCGGAACGCCGGCCTTCACCGCGACAGCACGCGCCATCACCTTGTCGCCGAGGAGCCGGATCGCATCGCCGCTCGGCCCGACGAACGTCATGCCGGCCGCGGTCACGGCATCGGCAAAATCGGCGTTCTCGGCCAGGAAGCCATAGCCGGGATGTACCGCATCGACATTGGCGGCCTTCGCCGCCGCGAGGATCGCGTCGATGTTGAGATAGGATTTCTTCGCCGGCGGCGGCCCGATCTCGACCGCCGCGTCGGCGAGTTTCACCGCGAGCGAATCCGTGTCGGCCTGGCTGTGGACCTGCACGGTCCGAAGCCCCAGGGCCTTCGCAGCGCGGACGATCCGCACCGCGATCTCGCCCCGGTTGGCGATCAGGACCGAGCGGATGTTCATGCCTGGACCTCGGCCAGCGTCTGGCCGGCCATGACCGCGTCGGTGTCCTCGACGACGAAGCGGATGCCGACACCGGCGATGCCGGCGCGCACCTCGTGGAACGACTTCATCACCTCGACGAGGCCGATCACATCGTCAGGCTTCACGGCATCGCCGTCGTCCTTGAACGGCGGGCTCTCCGGCGACGGCTTGCGGTAGAAGACGCCGGGCAGCGGCGATTTGATGTCGGCTATGCTCATCGCATCCCTATTCGTTGACGGAAGTCTGCGGAACGATCTCCGAAGCTGGTGCAATCCGGATGCCATTTCCGATCAGCGCGTCGCGCAAAGCGCGGGCGATCTCCAGCGAGCCGGGCGTATCGGAATGGAAGCAGATCGACTCGAAGGCAATGTCGATGTCGTCGCCGTCGATGGTGCGGACCTTGCCGGTCTGGCAGGCCCGAACGGCCCGCTCGGCCAGCGCCTGCGGATCCAGCCTGGCGCCATGGCGGGTGAACACGATCGAGCCGGAACGGTCATACTCCCGGTCGGCGTAGAATTCCCGGATCACCGGCTGGCCGGCCTCGGTCGCAACCCGGCAGGTCGCAGAAATATCCATGCAATAGACGAATGCGGTCGGCGCCACCGTCCGCATGACCTGGATGAAAGAGCGCGACAGCCCCTCATTGACCGCCATCTCCATGTACAGCGCGCCATGCGGCTTGACATGCTGGAGATGCGCACCGTGGCGGCGCGCGAATTCGCGCAAGCCGCCGATCTGATAGATCACGTCGTTGACGACCTCCTCGGCCGCGCCATCGATCCGCCGGCGGCCGAACCCCTGCAGGTCGCGATAGCCGGGGTGCACGCCGATCCCGACGCCGCACTGGGTGGCAAGTCGTACCGTTGCATCCATCAGGTTGGGATCGCCGGCATGGAAGCCGGCGGCGATGTTCGCCGAACTGATCAGTTCCATGAGCTTGGCGTCGTCGGCGTCGCTCAGCCGCCAATTGGCGTAGGCTTCCCCCATGTCGCAATTGATGTCGACGGTCCTTACCGGCACGAGCCGCTCCCCTCCCATATTCTCGTCGCTCCGAACGTTAGGTGGTCGGTCGACCGTGGAGAATTATTCTTATTGAAAGCACAGATTTCGTTTTTCAGATATCTCCCCGATCCGCCCTGAGCGCCTGCGACGAGCCTCAAGGTGATTTCCCGCCGATTGGATGACCAAATATCCGGCGAGCTGCACAAACTCGAAGCTATTCGTTTTATGAGAATAGGATACGATATCAAATCTGATTATCGTATGGGTCAGTTCGTGTCGATCAGTCTGCGTCAGATCCGCTATTTCGTGGCCACGGCCGAGCAGGGGCAGATCACCCAAGCCGCGGTTGCGCTTGCGATCTCGCAATCCGCCGTCACCAACGCCATCAAGGATCTCGAGCAGGCGGTGGGCGCCGAACTGTTCAGCCGCTCGCCCCAAGGCATGGAGCTGACCGCGATCGGGCGCCAGTTCCTCTTTCATGCCTATGACATCCTGAATAAGGTCGCGGAGGCGACCAGCCTCAAGGTGCCGGCCAACGACGTCGAAGGCAGCCTGACGGTCGCGGCAACCTACACGGTGATCGGCTATTTCCTCCCCAGCCATCTGGAACGCCTGAGGCGGCATTATCCCAAGCTCGAAATCCAGTTGTTCGAGCTCAACCGCGAGGCGATCGAGGAAGGCCTGCTGTCGAACCGCTACGACATCGCCGTGCTGCTCACCTCCAACGTGCAGAACCCGGACCTGTCGATGGAGACATTGATCGGCTCGCGGCGGCGGCTGTGGGTCGCATCGAAGCACCATCTGCTGCAGCGCGATTCCGTCGGGCTGAAGGAAGTCGCGGCCGAGCCCTATATCATGCTGACGGTCGACGAGGCCGCGCACACCTCGCTCAAATACTGGAGCAAGACGCCGTACCGGCCGACGGTGACGCTGCGCACCTCCTCGGTCGAGGCGGTGCGCTCGATGGTGGCGAACGGACAGGGGGTCGCGATCCTGTCCGACATGGTGCTGAGGCCG
>NZ_JAFAVV010000762.1 GCF_019242285.1 Bradyrhizobium sp. | reverse complement strand
CGGGCCGGCGGCGAGCAGGCCCTTGAGGATCGCCCCCGTCAGGCTCCCCTTCGCGTCGGCGACCCGCTCGGGCGGGCCCGAGGCGACGACCTGGCCCCCCGATCCGCCTGCCTCGGGGCCGAGGTCGATGACCCAGTCGGCGGTCTTGATCACCTCGAGATTGTGCTCGATCACCACCACCGTGTTGCCCTGCGCCACCAACTCGTGCAGCACCTCCAGGAGCTTCTTGACGTCGTGGAAATGCAGGCCGGTGGTCGGCTCGTCTAGGATGTAGAGCGTGCGGCCGGTGGCGCGTTTTGACAGTTCCTTGGCGAGCTTGACGCGCTGCGCTTCGCCGCCGGACAGCGTGGTCGCCTGCTGACCGACATGGATGTAGTCGAGCCCGACCCGGCGCAGGGTCTCGAAGGTGTCGCGCACGCGCGGCACCGCCTTGAAGAACTCGGCGGCCTCCTCGACCGTCATGTCGAGCACATCGGCGATCGACTTGCCCTTGAACAGCACCTCCAGCGTCTCGCGGTTGTAGCGCTTGCCCTTGCAGACGTCGCAGGTGACGTAGACGTCCGGCAGAAAATGCATCTCGATCTTGATGACGCCGTCGCCCTGGCAGGCCTCGCAGCGGCCGCCCTTGACGTTGAAGGAGAAGCGTCCCGGCTCGTAGCCGCGCGCCTTGGCTTCGGGCAGGCCCGCAAACCATTCGCGGATCGGCGTGAACGCGCCGGTATAGGTCGCCGGATTGGAGCGCGGGGTGCGGCCGATCGGCGACTGGTCGATGTCGATGATCTTGTCGATGTGCTCGAGGCCCTCGATGCGGTCGTGCGGCGCCGCGCCTTCGCTTGCGTTGTTCAGTTTTCGCGCGATGGCGCGATAGAGCGTATCGATCAAGAGCGTCGACTTGCCGCCGCCGGAGACGCCGGTGACGCAGGTGAACAGGCCGAGCGGGATCTCGGCAGAAATGTTCTTCAGATTGTTGCCGCGGGCGTTCACCACCTTGATGGTGCGGCGGTGGTTCGGCGGCCGCCGCTCGGGCACGGCGACCGACAATTCGCCGGTGAGGTACTTGCCGGTCAGCGAGTCCGGGTTGCGCATGATCTCGGCCGGCGTGCCCTGCGCCACGATGTGGCCGCCATGCATGCCGGCGCCGGGGCCGATGTCGAGCACGTAATCGGCGAGCCGGATCGCGTCCTCGTCGTGCTCGACCACGACGACGGTGTTGCCGAGGTCGCGCAACCGCTTCAGCGTCTCCAATAGCCGCGCATTGTCGCGCTGGTGCAGGCCGATCGACGGCTCGTCCAGCACGTAGAGCACGCCGGTCAGGCCCGAGCCGATCTGCGAGGCGAGGCGGATGCGCTGGCTCTCGCCGCCGGACAGCGTGCCGGACGAGCGCGACAGGGTGAGATAATTCAGGCCGACATCGATGAGGAATGTCAGCCGCTCGCGGATTTCCTTGAGCACGCGGACGGCGATCTCGTTCTGCTGCGGGTTCAGCGCCGCCGGCACGGTCTCGAACCATTCGCCGGCGCGCTTCACCGACAATTCCGAGATCTCGCCGATATGCTTGCCGCCGACCTTGACGCACAGGGCTTCCGGCTTCAGGCGATAGCCGTGGCAGCCGGCGCAGGGCACGTCGGAGAAATATTTGGCGAGCTCCTCGCGCGCCCACTCGCTCTCGGTCTCGCGGAAGCGGCGCTCGATATTGGTGACGACGCCCTCGAACGGCTTCTTGGTGTCGTAGGAGCGCACGCCGTCTTCATAGGTGAACTTGATCTCGTCCTCGCCGGAGCCGTACAGGATCGCGTCTCTCGTCTTCTTCGGGAGGTCCTTCCATTTGGTGTCGAGGGTGAACCTGTAGAACTTCGCCAGCGCCGTCAGCGTCTGCAGATAATAGGGCGAGGACGACTTTGCCCAGGGCGCGATCGCGCCCTTGCGCAAGGTGGCCTCCTTGTCGGGAATGATCAGGTCGGCGTCGACATGCTGCTCGACGCCGAGGCCGCCGCATTCCGGGCAGGCGCCATAGGGGTTGTTGAAGGAGAACAGCCGCGGCTCGATCTCGGGGATGGTGAAGCCGGACACCGGGCACGCGAACTTCTCGGAGAACAGCAGGCGCTCGGGCCCGCTCTTGTCGTGGATTTTTGCGGTCTTCTTCTTGTCGTCGGCGGCGGCCGCGGCCGGCGCGTCGGCATATTCGATCACCGCCAGGCCCTCGGCGAGCTTCAGCGCAGTTTCAAAACTTTCGGCGAGGCGCTGGCCGATGTCCGGCCGCACCACGATGCGGTCGACCACGACATCGATGTCGTGCGGGAACTTCTTGTCGAGCGCCGGCGCCTCGGCGAGCTCGTGGAAGACGCCGTCGATCTTGACGCGCTGAAAGCCCTTCTTGAGATAGTCGGCGAGCTCCTTCCTGTACTCGCCCTTGCGGCCGCGCACGACCGGGGCCAGCAGATAGAGCCGCGTGCCCTCGGGCAGCGCCAGCACGCGGTCGACCATCTGCGACACGGTCTGGCTCTCGATCGGCAGCCCCGTGGCGGGCGAGTAGGGCACGCCGACGCGCGCCCAAAGCAGACGCATGTAGTCGTAGATCTCCGTCACGGTGCCGACGGTGGAGCGCGGGTTCTTCGAGGTCGTCTTCTGCTCGATCGAGATCGCCGGCGACAGGCCGTCGATCTGGTCGACATCCGGCTTCTGCATCATCTCCAGGAACTGGCGCGCATAGGCCGACAGCGACTCGACGTAGCGGCGCTGGCCTTCCGCATAGATGGTGTCGAAGGCGAGCGACGACTTGCCCGAGCCGGACAGGCCGGTGAACACCACGAGCTTGTCGCGGGGAATCTCGACGTCGATGTTCTTGAGATTGTGCTCGCGCGCGCCGCGAATGAGGATCGCGCGCTGGCTATTGGCATTCTGCTGGCGTCGCGATTTCAGGATTTCATCCATGTCCGCATTCCAGGCGCGTTGGATCGCGCACGTTGAGGCGCGTCGCCGGAAAACCGCGATCGGACGCCAAAGGGAGATGTCGGAACGTAGGAAGAACGGGCGGCGATTTCCAGTCTTCCGTGCAAGCCATCAACGGTTTGTTGGAAGATGCGCCGGTTCTGGCAGCAGCCGGCAGGAGCGGGCCGACCGCCAAAGGAAAGGCCGGCGCAAGGCCGGCCTTTCGATCGCGTGTTGTCGCTGATTTCAGTACTTCGCCACCAGCGGCGCGCCGAAGCGGTAGTTGACGCGCACGGTTCCAATGTCGACGTCCTGCTTGATGCTGTCGGCGCGGGACGTCGCCAGCGTGGTGGCCGCAAAGCCGATGTTGGACTTGCCCATGAACAGATGGTCGTATTCGACGCCGACCGACCAGTTCGGCGCGAAGGCATATTCGAGACCGGTGCCGATGGTGCCGCCCCAGCGGGTTTCGTTGGCCTGGTCCAGTATGATGCCGGTCCCGGTGAGCAGCCCCGCGTACTTGTCGTGCGTCACCGCCGCGCCGCCCTTGGTGTACCAGAGCAGATTGTTCCAGGCGTAGCCGACCTGGCCGGTGAACAGGCCGATCGCATCGATCCGGGTCTGGTTGGAGGCGCCGGCGCTGAGCGGCGCGAGGCTCGGGTTGGAGCCGGAGAAGTTCGTCCAGTCGCCCTGGGCCTCCAGGCCGAACACCCAACTCGCCGACTGCCAACGATAGCCGAACTGGCCGCCGACCATGCCGCCGGTGGCGTCATGGCAGCCCTCGAACTGGTTCGGCACCACCGGCACGCCGGCGACATTGTTGAGGGTCCAGCAATTGCGGCTGGAGCCGCCGCCGGCGTTGAGGCCGCCATAGAAGCCGGCCCAACTATAGACCGGCAGCGGAATGGCAGCGGGCGCCTTGGTGTAGTAGCGCGCTGGAAGATCGGCGGCCATGGCCGGAGCGATCCCGAGCACGGCCAAGCCCGCGCCCGTGAGCAAAATACGTTTCATCTTTCCCCAGTCCCCTTGTTTGGGTGGCGTCCTAGTGCCGTCGATCAGGACGCAGACCCGCTAAGACCGGCGGACGTTAGCGGCGACGGTTTACAAAACCTGCCACGTGGGCCGGCGCGGCAAGCGCGACCAACGGTCGTGATTAAAGGGTGGTGAACGTTCACGCGGGGCACGCCAACGGCTGCGCAGCGAAAAGGCCGGCGCAAGGCCGGCCTTCCGTCGAATGGTCTTTGATGGTCCCGGCACCAGCACGGGATGTGCGATCCCGCGGCTGGATCAGAAGTGATAGTTCACGCCGACCTGGCCGCTGTTGAGATTGGTCGTGCCGGTGGAGACGCCGGCGATCGTCTCGCTTCCGAAGCTGCGATAGAGATATTCCGCCTTCAACGACCAGTGCGGGGCGAACATCACCTCGACGCCGGCGCCGGCGGTCCAGCCGGTGCGCAGCTGGCTGTCGGAAGCCGTCACGCCCAGGAGGCTGCCGCTGAGCTTCTCGTTGGCCCAGGCGAAGCCGCCGGTGCCATAGAACAGCCACTGGTCGACGGCGAAGCCGACACGGCCGCGCACGGTGCCGAGCGCATTGAACTTGTCGCTGAGCGTCAGCGGGCCCACGAACGGAACAAAGGCGGTCGCGCTGACGCTGACGTCGCCACCGGCGGCATCCGCCTCGATGCCGTACACGAACTGGCCCTGCTGCCAGTTGTAGCCGAGGGTGCCGCCGCCGAAGCCGCCCTTCAGGGGGAAGTCGCTGACGTCCTCCTGGGCATAGCCGCCGAAGCCACCGACATAGAAGCCCGTCCAGTTGTAGATCGGCGCCAGCGCCGGCGCCTTGGTGTAGGTCCGCGCGGGAAGATCCGCGGCGACGGCCGGCGCCATCCCCAACGCGGCGATGCCGACGCCCATCAGCAGAAGTTTCTTCATTAATTCACTCCAAGTCCCAGTCCCACTTCGTTTTTTCCTTTGGAAACGCGAACAGGGGATAGCTGTGCACGCTAAGCGGCTTATAAGACAACCGGTCGGCAAATACCGTTACCTGCACGACACACCTGCGGCGAAAGCTTGATTCTCTAAGGGAATCCGATGGTAAGAAGGAGCGGTGTTGCGGCAGAGTCACGTTCGGCAAGCGGCTGACGGTATCTGAAGAACGCAAAGGGCCGATGTCGGTGTCGGGGCCCGGCGAATCTCTTCAAAGAAAAAGGCCGGTGCGGGCACCGGCCTCTTCAAAGGGAACAGACTCTGGAGCGGGAGGTCAGTACTTTGGCACCACCGGGCCGCCCCAGCGATAGTTGACGCGGACGGAGGCCATGTCGACATCCTGCTTGACATTGTCGGTGCGGGTGAAGGCGCCGCCGGGAATGGCGGTGAAGTTCAACGTGCGCCCACCCATGAAGAGATGGTCGTATTCGACGCCGACCGACCAGTTCGGGGCAAAGCCGACCTCGAGGCCGGTGCCGATGGCGCCGCCCCAGCGGGTCCCGGTGGCCTGGTCGATGATGACGCCACCCACGATGCCGTTGTACTTGTTGTCGGTGACGGCAGCGCCGCCCTTGACGTACCAGAGCACATTATTCCAGGCATAGCCGGCCTGGCCGGTCAGCAGGCCGATCGCATCGACCTTGGTCTGGTTGACGGTCCCAGGCGCGAAGACGCTCGTGTTCGAGCCCTTGAAATCGGCCCAGTCGCCCTGGCCCTCGACGCCGAACACGAAGTTCGACGACTGCCAGCGATAGCCGATCTGGCCACCGACCATGCCGCCCGAGCCGTTGTGGCAGCCCTCGGAGACGCTCGGAACGACCGGGCCGAGCGCGGTCGTCGTGTTGGTCCAGCAGTCACGGCTCGAGCCGCCGCCGCCATTGATGCCGATGTAGAAGCCGCTCCAGTCGTAGATTGCGGCCACCATTGCGGGGGCCTTGGTATAGGTTCGTGCCGGAAGATCCGCGGCCAAAGCCGGTGTAACGCTCAGCACCAAGCTGACGGCACCCAGCAAGGTCTTCTTCATCAACAGTCCCCCGACACGTCGGCTTCCGTTGGTCCCCAGAAGCGACTTGAACTCACGCGCGACCGCCCATGCGATCCAAATTTCCGCCGCTAATATACCCGAATTATCCGGAATTACCGTCTCCCAAATGCAACAGTCTTTGGGAACAGCGCTTCTCAGAAATTAATGATTTGTCAGGTTTCTCCTGGGGTTGGCTGGAGCCAGACAGGGGAAGCCGCCGTGGCCGGACGCGACTCCAATGTCCTGGAACAAAACTGGAACGAGGGCGCGGCCCGTGCTATATGTGGGGATAACCGACCTCGTGGGCGGGCGTGCAGCCGTGCCGGGCGTATAGGTGGGCCGGAGGCGTCGCGCTTGGCCTCGCAGGCAGGCACCTCGGGGCGGAAGATTTCCAGCGCGTGGAGAGTGGCGATGGCGGGAAGTGTGAACAAGGTGATTCTGGTTGGAAATCTCGGCAAGGATCCGGAGATCCGGCGCACGCAGGACGGTCGGCCGATCGCCAATCTGAGCGTGGCCACTTCCGAGACCTGGCGCGACAAGGCGACCGGCGAGCGCAAGGAGAAGACCGAGTGGCACCGCGTGGTGATCTTCAACGAAGGTCTCTGCAAGATTGCCGAGCAGTACCTGAAGAAGGGCGCCAAGGTGTATCTCGAGGGCCAGTTGCAGACGCGCAAATGGACCGATCAGAGCGGCGTCGAGAAATACTCGACGGAGGTCGTGCTGCAGGGCTTCAACTCCGCGCTGACGATGCTGGATGGACGCGGCGGTGGCGGCGGCAGCTTCGCCGATGACGCCGGTGGCGGTGATTTCGGCGTCAGCGGGCCGTCCAGCGCCCCGCCGCGCCGGGTGGCCGCCGCGGCCGGCGGCCGCAACGGCGACATGGACGACGACATCCCGTTCTGAGCGTGGTCCACCCGCGCTGAGTTCGGTTCGCGCGACCGCATCCCCGTGCTTTCGGGCTCGCGAGCGACGGTAAGCGTGGTCAGTCCGTAGTTGCACGGTCCGCAGTTGTGCGGGGCGCCCGTCCTCAATCTGGTTGCATTTTGTCGTCAGCCTCGAAGGATGAGTCGCGAAGATCAGTCCGGGTACCAGCGGAAGGCAGAGGATGCCATGAGAATGGCGATCGCCGCGCACGGATCCGAGCGTCTTATCTGGGTGCGAATGGCCTTGCTTTGGCAGGGGCTCGGCCGCGACGACAGCCGCCACCGAGGGCAGGACAAGAATGCCGGGCGCCCCAAGGTAACCCTCGAAGAGGCCTGATCCGCAGCAGCTGGACGACGGCGCCGACGGTGGTTGCTGCTCGATGCTGCCCGCGACTCTGCTGGGTGACTTTGCGGCGAAGGCGCATTCGCGCTGGAGCATCCTCCGGCTGCCGCTCTGAAGGGACATCGCTGTTCCCGGTGTTGGGTCCGGGTAACAGGGGAAAACCCGGATATCTCTGGCTCGCCTCTCGTTGTATCGCGTGACCGCCTGGGGTTTGGGGGTTGTGGTGATGCAGACAGAGATTGTAGCAAAATCTTCCCGCCGTGCTGCGGAGGAGATGTTCCATGTGAAGCTCGGGCCGCTGCCGGCTTTCACACAAAGTCCGGCGACGACCGTGCACAGTCCTCCCGCCGGGTCGTCCCAGCCGCCCGTGCAGGTCAAAACGACAGCAGAGTAATTCCGCTGCCGATGCGCCACTGGCCGCGCCGCCTGGCAGAAATCCGAAGCGCCGGATGCCGAAACTTTTCCGAGCAGAGAAGGCCGCGACTGATGCCGTCGGCTGGATCTGGGTCGCCCTGATGGCGCTGGTGGCGGCGTCGTCGTTCTGGGTACACACCATCCGCCTGGTCGACCGTTCAGCCCGATCCATCTGTTGTCGATCGTCACGCTGATCGTGCTGCCGCTCGCGGTCTGGAGGGCACATACCCATCAGGTGGCCGGTCACCGGCGTGCGAGATCGCGCTGTTCACGGGGGGGCTCTGTTGGTCGCGGGCCTGTTCACGCTGCTGTCCGGCCGCATCATGCATCACGTCTTGTTAGGGCCCTAAGTGCAGTTCCCCGGAACGGCCCTGGCCGGTTGACATTGCAACTCGCGCAAACCCCTCGAACCGCCCGTTAAGCTACTGGAAACACGACCAGAAAAACCTCGCACTTTGATCGCCGAGGGGTGGTGGGCACCACATCGATGCGCTATATGATTCGCAAGCAAATCTGACCGGAATTCCCCTTGGCCGACGAAGAAGACGAGAAGCCTGGCACGCCGCCGGAGCCTTCCGACATACGTCCCGTTTCGATCCTCGACGAGATGAAGCGCTCCTACCTCGATTACGCCATGAGCGTGATTGTGGCGCGTGCGCTGCCTGACGCGCGCGACGGATTGAAGCCGGTGCATCGGCGCATTCTCTATTCGATGCACGAGCAGGGCTACACGCCGGACAAGAAGCACAAGAAGTCGGCCGGCATCGTCGGCGACGTCATGGGCAACTACCATCCGCATGGCGACCAGGCGATCTACGACGCGCTGGTGCGCATGGCGCAGGATTTCTCGATGCGCGCGCCGCTGGTGGACGGGCAGGGCAATTTCGGCTCGGTCGACGGCGACCCGCCGGCGGCCATGCGCTACACCGAGTCGCGGCTCACCAAGATCGCCCTGCATCTGCTCGACGACATCGACAGGGACACCGTCGACTTCGAGCCGAACTATGACGGCTCCGCGAAAGAGCCGACGGTGCTGCCGGCGAAATTTCCGAACCTCCTGGTCAACGGCGCCGGCGGCATCGCCGTCGGCATGGCGACCAACATCCCCCCGCACAATCTCGGCGAGGTGATCGACGCCTGCGTCGCGCTGATCGACAATCCGTCGCTGTCGATCGACGAGCTCATCAACATCATTCCGGGGCCGGACTTCCCGACCGGCGGCATCATCCTCGGCAAGCAGGGCATCCGCTCGGCCTATCATCTCGGCCGCGGCTCGATCGTGATGCGCGGCAAGGTCGAGTTCGAAGCCATTCGCAAGGAGCGCGAGGCGATCGTCGTCACCGAGATCCCGTATCAGGTGAACAAGGCGACCATGGTCGAACGCATCGCCGACCTCTACAAGGAGAAGAAGATCGAGGGCATCTCGGACCTTCGCGACGAGTCCGATCGCGACGGCTATCGCGTCGTGGTCGAGCTGAAGCGCGATGCAATGCCCGACGTGGTGTTGAACCAGCTCTACAAGTTCACGCCGCTGCAGACCACGTTCGGCGCCAACATGGTGGCGCTCGACAACCGCCGTCCTCAGCTCATGAACCTGAAGGACCTGCTGACGGTGTTCGTCGCCTTCCGCGAACAGGTGGTGACGCGGCGGACGAAATTCCTGCTCAACAAGGCGCGCGACCGCGCCCACATCCTGGTCGGTCTCGCGATCGCGGTCGCCAATATCGACGAGATCATCCGCGTCATCCGCACCTCGCCCGATCCCAACACTGCGCGCGACACCCTGATGTCGCGCGACTGGCCGGCGCGCGACGTCGCCGCCATGATCACGCTGATCGACGACGCCCGCCATCGGTTGGCGCCGGACGGTACCGCGCGGCTGTCGCTGGAGCAGGCGAGGGCGATCCTCGACCTGCGGCTGCAGCGGCTGACCGCGCTCGGCCGCGACGAAATCAAGGAAGAGCTCGACAAGCTCGCGGTCGAGATCGCCGATTATCTCGACATCCTGCGCTCGCGCGCCCGCATCCAAAGCATCATCAAGACCGAGCTTGCCGGGGTGAAGGCGGAGTTCGCCACCCCGCGCAAGACGGTCATCATCGAGCAGGAAGGCGAGGTCGAGGACGAGGACCTGATCCAGCGCGAGGACATGGTGGTGACGGTGTCGCACGCCGGCTATGCCAAGCGGGTGCCGCTGTCGGCCTATCGCGCGCAGCGCCGCGGCGGCAAGGGTCGCGCCGGCATGCAGACGCGGGAGGAGGATTTCGTCAGCCGCCTGTTCGTCGCCTCGTCGCACACCCCGGTGCTGTTCTTCTCCTCGCGCGGCCAGGTCTACAAGGAGAAGGTCTGGCGGCTGCCGGTCGCAGCCCCCAACGCGCGCGGCAAGGCCCTGATCAACATCCTGCCGCTGGAGCAGGGCGAGCGCATCACCACCATCATGCCGCTGCCGGAGGATGAATCTTCCTGGGCCAATCTGGACGTGATGTTCGCCACCACGGGCGGCAATGTCCGCCGCAACAAGCTGTCGGACTTCGTCGACGTGCGCCGTTCCGGCATCATCGCCATGAAGCTCGACGAGGACGAGGCGATCGTCGACGTGCAGATCTGCAGCGAGCGCGACGACGTGCTCTTGACCGGCGCCGGCGGCCAATGCATCCGCTTTCCCGTCAGCGATGTC
>NZ_JAFAVV010000497.1 GCF_019242285.1 Bradyrhizobium sp. | reverse complement strand
GAGACCGTCACCCCACCCCGGCACGCATCTCGCTTCGCTCGATCGCGTGCCGACCCTCCCCCTCCAGGGGAGGGTGGGCCCAACCGCTCTGCTCTTCCCATATGCGATAGCCCTGCCGCGAGCGGGGAGAGGTGAAACGGAATTCGTGGTGAGCCGCACTGCCGGCCTCATGACACCGATCTTGGCCCGAGCGCGCCGAAGGTCTTCGGGTCGTAGGCGAGCTTATACTGCATGTCGGCGGCGACGATCGGCTGTCTGCACTGGTCGCAGATCACGGAGCCGTGGAAATCGTGTCCGCAGGTGAGGTGCTCGAGCAGGACCGGCGGCTTGCCGCCGGACAGCCAGCGGTCGCCCCAGTGCTGCATCGCGACGAACGAGCCGAACAGATCCTTGCCCATCTCGGTCAGCCGGTATTCGTAACGATCCGGCGCATGCTGGTAGAGCCGGCGATAGAGCACGCCGAAGCCGACCAGCCGTGACAGCCGGTCGGTCAGGATGTTCGGCGCGATCGCTAGCTCGGTCTGGATCTTGTCGTAGCGGCAGTTGCCGAGGAAGGCCTCGCGCATCACCATGAAGCTCCATTTGTCGCCGATGATCTGCAGCGCGCGCGAGACCGAGCTCGGTCGGCCGAGCAGGAAGCGGCTGGCGTCGGAGACCCGCCGCGTATTGCGGCCGGGCTTGGCCGGATGCCGCCCGGCGCCCGGCCCGTCGCGATAGGTCACCTCCTTCAAATGAATCCGCTCGCCGCAGGCGGAGCACGCGACGATCGGGCGGCTCTCGCAGCCGCAGACCATGTGCACGAGGATCAGCGGCGGCGGCTGGTCGCCGGCGAGCCAGCGGTCGCCGAACTGCATCAGCGCGGTGAAGCTCGAATAGAGGTCGAGCCCCATCTCGGTCAGGCGGTATTCCTTGCGCTGCGAGGCGCCGGTCGCGACCTGCCGGAAGATCGCAAGCCCCGTCAGCTTCTTCAGGCGATCGGCAAGCGTGGCGCGGGGAATGCCGAGGGCCGAGCGGAACGCTTCGAAGGTCTGGGTGCCGAAAAATGCTTCGCGGATGATCAGGAAGGCCCAGGCGTCGGAGACGATGTCGAGGGTGCGCGCGACCGAGCAGTTCCGCTCCATTCGCAGCGTCGCCACGTCTCCGCGAGCCGTCGTGCCGTCCGGCGGCTGCGGCTTCGCTTTCGGAATTCTCGCTGGGGCAGGGCGCGTCATGCGGGTCGGTCTCGAGGGTCGGATTTGGCGGATCAAGGCTGGTGTCTGTCCGACAATCCCAGCGCATTCGACTCCACGGAAACGCCACTCTGGTTAACGCATGTCATGGACTCTACTATGCACGCACTGGGAAACAAGTGAAACCGCTCATATCAACGCCGTCGCGCAGCAGGTTGCAATGATATATATATACTATGTTGGATTGCATAGGCCATGCAAGTTGCGTCGCCCGGCTATCCCGGGCTCTGCATCGTGATCGACGCGCGGAAGGCGCATTCGCGGCCGATCATCGTCGTCACCGCCTCGCACGCTCAGGCAAGTGCAGTTAGCCTGGACGCTAATTTGGCTGTTTGCTAACAGTCGATCCATGATCGATGCATTTCGGGCTCTCGCCAACGAGAAGCGGCTCCTCATCCTGGAATGGCTCAAGGACCCGCGCGCGCATTTCCCGCCGCAGGCGGACGGCGACCTAGTCCATGACGGCGTCTGCGGCGTCTTGATCGCGCAGAAGCTCGAGATCAGCCAGCCGACGCTCAGCGAGCACATGAAGGTGCTGACGGGGGCGGGGCTCGTCACCGCCAAGCGGGTCAAGCAATGGACGTTCTACCGGCGCAACGACAAGCGCATCGGCGAATTGAAGAAGGAGTTCGCCAAGAGCATCTGACGGCGAGCCGGGGTTTTCCAGCCTGGCAAGCACCGCTCACCGCTTCGGGAACAGCTTGTCGCGGATGTAGCGGGAGGTCGGCGTCAGGCGAATCCCGCGCGGCTTGCGCCAGGTGGCGCGGTCGATCTCGTGCTTGTCGCCGATCGCAAGCTCGCCCGAGGCACGCTTGGTGATGAAGATGGCGTCGCTCATGCGACCGTTCGAGTTCCGCTTCTTGGCCTTGACTTCCTTCCAGAGCCGCAGGCGCCCGAGCTTCAGTTTTGGCAGCTCCTCCTTGATCTCGCGCCTGAGGCAGGCCTTGTCGCTCTCGTTCTGCCGCTTGCGGCCGCCTGGAAACATCCAGCGGCCATCGCGCCGGCGCCGGACCAGGAGGACCCGGCCGCTCTTTGCGGCCACGAGCTTGGAAGATTTTGCCATTTTCCGCGTGCACCACTTCCCGAAAGGTCCGGCATCTTAATTCTGCCATTCCTGCGGCAACAAGCTTAAGGCGAGTCGGCCCGTCAAGGGAGGTATAATTTTCGGAAGGCCAGGGTCGAGCGCTTCCAGGGATGCCCAGGTCGAGCCCGTTCGGTCATTGCGATCAGGCCGGGCCGGTTCCGCCGTCCTAAACGGCCACCGCCTCGACATACAGCATCGGCACCGCCATCGCGACACATCCCTCGGCGCCGGCTACGGTACCGAGCCGGACCTCGAGCCGCTCGAACACCTCGCGCTCATCGGCGTTGCCGACCGCCCGGCGCCAGCCGTCCAGGAACCATTGCACCAGCGAATGTCGCAACAGCGCCGAGCCATCGGCAAAGCGCATCCGGAAACGGCTCTCGAAGCTGCGCGACACCGCAAAGCGGCTGCCCTCGAGCAGGTGCGCGATCGTATCCAGCGACAGGCGGTGCGCTGCCTCGCGATGCAGCGCCTCGCGCGCCGCCTTGAGCCGGAGCTCGCCGAGAATGTCGTCCAGCAGGGCATAGAGCCCGCCGAAATGGCCCTGGACATTGGTGGTGAGGACGAGGCGCGCCCCGCCTGTGGCGACCCGGCGACATTCGCGCAACGCGGCGGTCGGATCGGGAAAATTGTTGATGCCGAGATTGGCAACCAGGAGATCGAAGCTTGCGTCCGGAAACGGCAACGCAGCGACGTCGGCGGCGACCAGCGCAACGTTGTCGAGCCCATGCAGCCGCAGCTTCAACCCTGCGCGCGCCAGCGCCTCGGTCCAGACGTCGACGCCGGTGAAGCGCGAGGAGGCACCGTGCAGGTGCGCCAGCTCGATCAGCGGAAAGCCGGTGCCGCAGCCGATGTCGAGGCCCGAAATGCCGCGGCGGATGTCGAGATGATCGAGCAGGAGCGCGCCGAACCGCGCGCTCCAGAACGAGGTCTCGTCGTAAATCTCGGCGAGATGCGGCGGCACCGCGCCGACTGGACGATCGAGGTAATTGGACATTTTGGCTTGCTCTTTCCTCGCGAGCTGCACGCGTCGCGTGTGTTCCCGTGCGGTACACTTCGGGAACCCGATGGTAACTTTCGAGTTAATCCTTAAGTCAAAAAGCGTGTTTGAAATAGTCGAGTAGGCGTCATGAAACAGGTTTTCGACCAGCTCCTGAAATTCCTGCAGCAAGGAATTGCCGCGATCTTCCACTTCGCCGAGCTGATCTGGACCTGGTCCGTCGATCAGATCTCCAGGCTCGTCGCCGTGCCCTGGCCGGATTGGCCCTTATGGAAGCAGGTGTTGCTGGTGATCATCATCATCGCCGTGCTCGGCTCGCTGTACCGGGTCGGCTGGGCGCTGTTCGAGGCCGCAACCAGCATCCTCGCCGCATTCGCAGCCCTGCTCGCGGTGCTGGTGCAGACGCTGCCGCAGGTGCTGCTGGCGGGGATCATCGCCCTTGGCGGCGTGTGGCTCGTCAACCACCTCGACAATTCCCCGTTGCAGATCCCGAGCTGGATGCAGGCCCAGAGCAACTCGCCGCCCCCGCCCAGCCATCCAGAGGAGCCGGCGAAGGATCACTGAAGCCTCGGCGGCCCCTAGGGAGCGTAGCCCGGATGAGCGCAGCGACATTCGGGTTTCCGATAGTCACCCCGGATGTCGCTTCGCTCATCCGGGCTACGCTGTCACGGCATCGTCATTGCGAGCGGAAGCGAAGCAATCCGTGGACGCACAACTGAAGCGTGGATTGTTTCGCTCAACGGGTCCGCGAAGATGCGTCAAGCTTTGGATGGATCGGCGCAAAGCGCTGGCTGGGGAACCTGGATTCGAACCAAGACAAGCAGAGTCAGAGTCTGTTGTGCTACCGTTACACCATTCCCCAAGGAATCTTAGCAGAGTCAATAGCTTGCTGAGCTGCTCGGCCGGCCGGCACGTCCAAGCGGTTGTCCTTTGCGGCGCGACGCGCCCTTCTACCTGCTGTCAGCCCGGCTTGGCAAGGGTGCTTCGCGGCGGATTGGACCGCGCGCGGCTTGCGTCGCGCGCTCATGTCGCAGCGGCCGCTCATCGGAGGCTCGACATGTCTTGTCGTCCGCCCTCGTCACGTCATCCCTAGTCGAAAACTTGCCGCCCGTTTTGCGCGCGGGCTTCATGCCATTGACCCTGAAAGTGCGCATTCTCCGATCACGAAGCGTCGCGTCGCGCGATCGTCACGTCGCATCCTTCGCGAACACGGCCGCGTGACATGTCGTGACCTTGGAAAGCAGGTACATGTCTCCCGCAGCAGTTGTGCTGCGCCGCCACCGCTTGCCCGACCCAATCAGCCATGCAATGTAGGCATCGCAACGGGCAAAGAGAGGTCGGGGACTCGTCTCCGTGCGCCGGGGCTTCAATTAGCAGAGCGTCGTGAACGCGGAGAGCGTAGATGAGTTGCAAGTACGTCGCCGGATTGGTGTGCGCCAGTTCGCTTTCGTTGTTGGTGGCGAGCCAGGCCTTGGCCGCCGACCAGGTCGTCAAGATCGGGGCGATCTATCCGATGACCGGAGGTGCGGCGACCACCGGCATCCACGCCAAGGCCGCGCTCGAGGTTGCCGAGGACATCATCAACAATGCCCATCCGGAGCTCGGCGATTTTCCGCTGGCCAAGAACGCCGGCTTGAAGGGGCTGGGCGGCGCCAAGATCGAGGTGGTGTTTGCGGACAACCAGGGCAGCCCGGCCACCGGCCAGAACCAGGCGCTGCGGCTGATCACCCAGGAGAAAGTCGTGGCGCTCAACGGCGCGTTCCAGTCCGGCATCACGCTGACGGCGAGCGCGATTGCCGAGAAATACGGCATTCCCTTCCTCGCCAGCGAGTCGGTCGCGGCCAATCTCACCGAGCGCGGCTTCAAATGGTTCTTCCGCACGACGCCGATCGCGACCGATTTCGCCAAGGTCTATTCGGATTTCGTCGATGACATGAAGGCCAGCGGCGCCAAGGTCGGCAACGTCGCGCTGGTCCATGACAACACCGAGTACGGCGTATCGGTCGCCAAGACGCTTGCCGACGTCTTCAAGGAAAACGGCAAGACCATCGCCCTCGACGTCGCCTATCCCTCGAATGCCACCGACGTGCAGAGCCAGGTGCTGCAGCTGAAGGAGAAGAACCCGGACGTCGTGATCATGATCTCCTACACGTCGGATGCGATCCTGTTCGCCAAGACCATGCAGGCGCAGGACTACAAGCCGCCGATGATCATCGGCGACGATGCCGGCTATTCCGATCCCTCCTTCATCAAATCGGTCGGCAAGATTTCGCAGGGCGTCTTCAACCGCTCGTCCTGGTTCGTCGGCCCGCCCGGCTCGCCGACCGCTGTCATCGCCGACCTCTACAAGAAGAAGAGCGGCGAGGAGATGGACGATACGGCCGCCCGCGAGATGCAGGGCTTCCTCGTGCTGGTGGACGCCATCGACCGCGCCGGCTCGACCGAGCCTGCCAAGATCCAGGCGGCGCTGAAGGCCACCGACCTCAAGCCGAACCAGCTCATGATGGGCTACAAGGGCGTGAAGTTCGACGAGAAGGGCCAGAACATCCTCGCCTCCTGCATCATGGTGCAGCTCGAGGACGGCGAGAACTACGCTGCGGTCTGGCCGAAGGACCTGGCCGAAAAAGCGCCCACATTGCCCTATAAGGGCTGGTGAAACATCAAGAGGAACGTGAAGGGTGGGATTCGAAGGAATCCCGCCCTTTACGTCGTTTGGACCTCGAGCGGTACTTTTCCCTCGCAACGATGCGCGGCTTCATGTCTTTTGTTCTGGTTCAGGTGATCGTCGGCGGGCTGTTGCTGGGGGCCGTGTACGCGCTGTTCTCGTCCGGGCTGACCCTGGTCTGGGGCATGATGAACATCGTCAATTTCGCCCATGGCGATTTCGTCATGCTCGGCATGTACGTGGCCTATGTGGTCTACACTGTGCTCGGCGCGGGCCCGCTGGTCGGGGCGCCGCTCGCCACGCTCCTGCTCGCCACGGTCGGTATCATCGTGTATTTCGCGTTGATCCGCCACATCATGAAAGGACCGATGCTGGCGCAGATTCTCGGCACGTTCGGGCTGGCGCTGTTGTTGCGCTACTCGGTGTTCTGGTGGTTCGGCTCCAACTTTCTCACACTGCCGGGCGATCTCGTCGGTGGCACCTTCGATCTCGGGGGCATTCGCATTCCCGCCTCGCGCCTCCTGGCCGGGGTCGTCGCGCTGGTCGTGACCTTCGGTCTACATCTGCTTTTGACCCGAACTTCCTTGGGCTCAAAGATGCTGGCGGT
>NZ_JAFAVV010000484.1 GCF_019242285.1 Bradyrhizobium sp. | reverse complement strand
TCACAAGCCGCGCATCATCGAGCGCCTTGTCGACCTCCGGGTTGGAATAGGCGCTGTAGTTTTGTGGAGCCTTGGTCCGGTGGAAGATGTAGGAATTGCCGTCGGGATCGATGCGGCCGCTCCAGTCGAGCAGGAAGGCCTGATATTCGCCGGCCTCGGCCTGCTTCAATGCCGTGGCGAGCTCCGTGATCCTCAGCCTGACGTCGAAGCCGGCTTCCGCCGCCATCGACTGCACGACCTGCGCGACCGTCTCCGACTCGACGTTTTTCGCGACCATGAAATCGACGGTGATCGGTCCGGTGACGCCTGCCTCCTTCATCAGCTCCTTGGCCTTTCCGATATCCCGCGGCCGGACCGGATAGGCCTTCTGATAATAGGGATGTTCCGGATTGACCCACTGGTTCCCAGGTACGAACTCGCCATTATAGACCACTTGATTGATCGCCTCGCGGTCGATCGAGAGATCGAGCGCCTGCCTTATCTTGGCGGATTGGCTGAGCGGCCCCTTACTCTTCTCATTGCCGATGTTGATGGTGATGCCCTGATAGCCGAGCGACAGCGCGGTCGACAGTCTCAGCTTCGGATCGGCGCGTACGTCCTTGATGTCGGTCGCAAGCAGTCGCTCCATCAGGTCGACGCCGCCGGACTTCAGATTGGCGAGCCGCACGGTGGAGTCGACGATCGGCAGGTACACGATCTTGTCGATGAAGAGGTTGTCCTTGTTCCAGTAGTCGGCGAACTTCTCGAACACGATGCGGTCCTGCTGCACGCGTTCGACGAACTTGTAGGGCCCTGCGCAGACCGGATGCAGTCCGAACTTGTCGCCTTGCTCTTTGGCAGCCTTTGGCGAGACCATCATGCCGGCGCGGTCGGTGAGCTGCGCGAGCAATGGGGAGTAGGACGTCTTCAATATCAGCTTGATGGTGAGCGGGTCGACGACCTCGACATGGTCGAGCGCTGCCAGCTCCGGCTTTCGGAACGAGGTCGGAAAGTTGAGGTGACGCTCGATCGAGAATTTCGCGGCTTCGGCGTCGAACGGTTCGCCGTCGTGGAATTTCACGCCGGGCCTGAGCTGGATCGTCACTTCCTTGCCATCCGTGGAAGTCTCGTGCGACAGCGCGAGCTGCGGGACGATGTTGAGCTTTTCGTCGATGTCGAACAGCTTGTCGCAGATCGCTGCGAACACGATGCGGCCGACATAGGTACGGGCCAGCGTGGGGTCGAGAATGTCGGGGTCCTCCGCGAGCCCAATGCGTAGCGTCGTCTCGGCCAATGCACTTGCTCCGATGGACAGTAGCAGCACCGTCGTCGTCAATGCCAAGCGCATCAGCCTCATCGCACTTCCCCCTCTGTTGCGGGTCACACCGCCGTTGGCGTGGTCCCGATCGTACCAACCCCGGAAGGCACAGGTCCTTCCTTCCGGCGGCCAAAAGCGGCCACCAGTCTCTCGAGTGCTGGCGAAAGCGCCCCGTCGGAAGGGACGATCGTCTCGGCCGGCGGCAATTCCGCCACCCGATGACAGGCGGTGGCATGGCCTGACGCGTCGGCAAGCAATTGTGGTGCCACAATGCGACAATCGTCGATCGCAAACGGGCAGCGGGTGTGGAAGCGGCAGCCCGACGGCGGATGTAGCGCGCTCGGCAGCTCGTCTTGCAGCAGCATGCGGCTGCGCCCGGCCTGCGGTTTCGGCACCGGGATCGCCGACAGCAGGGCGCGGCTATAGGGGTGGCGCGGAGCGGCGAACAGCGCCTCTGTTTCCGCGGTTTCGACGATGCGGCCGAGATTCATCACCGCGACGCGGTCGGCGATGTGCTTCACCACCGCGAGGTCGTGGGAGACGAAGACGTAGGCGAGCCCGAGGCGCGCCTGCAGGTCGCGCAAGAGGTTCAGGATCTGCGAACGGATCGAGACGTCGAGTGCGGACACCGGCTCGTCGCAGATGATGAGCTTCGGCTCGACCGCGAGCGCCCGGGCGATCGCGATGCGCTGACGCTGGCCGCCGGAGAACTCGTGCGGGTAGCGCCGCGCGAAGCGCGGCTCGAGGCCGACCAGCCGCAACAGCTCCTCGATCCGCGCGCGGCGTCGGTCGGGCGGCACGAGATCGTGCAGCCGCAGCGGCTCGCCCAGGATCTGGCCGACTGTCATGCGCGGATTGAGCGAGGCATAGGGGTCCTGGAAAATGATCTGCGCCTGGCGGCGGAACGCGCGCAGCCCGTGGGCGTCGAGCGCGAGCAGGTCGCGACCCTCGAAGCGGAGCCGGCCGGCATCCGGTTCGATCAGCCGCAGCACCAAGCGGCTCAACGTCGACTTGCCGCAGCCGGACTCGCCGACCAGCGCCAGTGTCTCGCCGGCCTCGACGTGGAAGCTCACGCCGTCCACCGCCTTGACGAAGGCGGTCGGCCGGCCGAACAGATTGCGCTCGACAGCGAAATGCTTGACGACATCCTCGGCTTCGAGCAGCGCCATCACGACACCAGCCGCTCCAACGGCGTCTTGATGCAGCGCGAGGCGTGTCCCGGCGATATCTCGGCAAGCGGCGGCGGCGCGGTGCGGCATTCCTCGCTGACGAACGGGCAGCGCGCCGCGAAGCGGCAGCCGTCGGGCGGGCGCATCATGTTCGGCACCATGCCCTCGATGGTCGCGAGCTGCGCGGCGCGGCGGTCGAGCCGGGGGATCGAGCCGAGCAGCCCGACCGTGTAGGGATGTTGCGGCGAGACGAACAATTCATCGACGCTCGCGCGCTCGACGATCTCGCCGGCATACATCACCGCGACCTCGTCGCAGACCTCGGCGACGACGCCGAGATCATGGGTGATCAGGATGATCGCCGCGCCGCTGTCGGACTTGAGCTCGCGCATCAGCTCGAGGATCTGCGCCTGCAGCGTGACGTCGAGCGCGGTGGTCGGCTCGTCCGCGATCAAGAGCCGCGGATCGCAGGCCAGCGCCATCGCGATCATGACGCGCTGGCGCATGCCGCCGGACAGCTTGTGCGGATAGTCGTCGACGCGCCGTTCGGGCGAGGGGATGTGCACCCGCCGCAGCAGCTCGATCGTGCGCGCCCGCGCCGCGGGACGTGATCCGCCGCGGTGTCGCAGGATGGTCTCGATGATCTGGTCGCCGATGGTCAAGCTCGGGTTGAGCGAGGTCATCGGCTCCTGGAAGATCATGGCGAGCCGGTTGCCGCGCAGGTCGCGCAAGGTCTGGTCGGGCACGTCGAGCAGGTCGAAGCCGTCGAATCGAACCGAGCCCGAAATGTCGGCGGATCGTTTCGGCAACAGCCCCATGATCGCCAATGAGGTGACACTCTTGCCGCAGCCGGACTCGCCGACGAGGCCGAGCGTTGCGCCGCTTGCAACGGAGAGGTCGACGCTGTCGACCGCATGGGTGGTGCGGCCGTCGTCGCCGTGAAACAGCACGCGCAGCCCCTCGATCTCGATCAGCGACGGCGCCGTCATCGCTGGCTCGCGAGCCCGGCTTCGACCTCGGCATCGATGATGGCACGATCGGTCGTGCCGGCCGGGTTCTGCCGGGTCGGCAGGAATTTTCTGAAATGCACCCAGCGCTCGCGGCTGACGCCTTCCAGCCGTTCCAGCTCTTTCAGCGGATCGGGATGGTCGTCGACCCTCAGATCGAGCGCCGACCATTCCTCGTGCTCATGGATCAGCAGCGCCGCCGATTGCTTGCCGCGCTTGTCGCCGCCAGCCGCTTCGCCCGCGCGCATCGCCGCGAGCAGGCGTCGCGCGAACGGCAGACCATCATTTGCGACATAGGCCGTCGCGGTGTCGTCGAGCACCGCAGGCCCCGCCAGCATGTTGCCGGCCAGCGAAAAACCGTCGCCTTTCAGGTGCCCGCACCATTCGATGCATTCCGCGCCGGTGTGTGCGGCGATCCGGCCGCTTGTGTCCATGACGTGGAGCTGCCGGCTTTCACGTCCGGCGTCCGCCGCGGTCAGAATATGGACGATCTCGTCCGGCGTCCTCCCCTCGCGCAGCAGCCTGACGCCGTCGATGCCGTAATAGGGATTGACCATCGCCTGCGTCGCGACCCCGCCCAGACCGGCAGCGATGTGAGGTACGCGGGCGCCGACGGCGAAGAATCGCGTTGCCACCGCGATGCCGATCTGGCCGCTGGCTCGGTCGCGGGCGATGATCGACCAGGTCATCTCAAAACCTCTGCTCCCTCTCCCCCGCTCTTCGCGGGGAGAGGGCTGGGGTGAGGGGCTCCCTCCGCGACGACGGTGAGAGTGGAGTTTGCGCAGGCCCCCCTCACCCGGAATTCAAGCTGTGCCTGAATTCCGACCTCTCGCCGCATCCGCCTTCGTCCGAAGGCGGGCTTCGGCGGACAGGTGCGGGGCGAGGTGGCGACTGAAACTGCCTCTGCGATCTGACGCGAAATCATCGTGCTCCAGGAGTCATCTCGGTTGCTCACCGTCCGGCGGCGTAGCCCTGCATGCCGCGCGGATTGGCGGCGGCGCGGCGGCGACGGCCGACGCGCGAGGCGGCCGTCAGCCGGCCTTCCGACCAGTCGGACCCGACTTCGACGACATGGCCGCGGCGCGCGAGCTCGTCGCGGCTTGCCTTCGGCACGCGGTTCTCGACCACGAGCACGCCGGGTCGCGCAGTGCGCGGCCAGAACGAGATCGGGAAGTGCTCGGTGTGCCAGGCCGGCGCGTCGATCGCCTCCTGCAGGTTCAGCTTGGCGTGGACATGGCGCAGGAAGAACTGCGTGATCCACTGGTCCTGCTGGTCGCCGCCGGGCGAGCCCCAGACGAGATAGGGCTCGCCGTCACGCAGCGCCATGGTCGGCGACAGCGTGGTGCGCGGCCGTTTGCCGGGCGCGAGGGCGGCGGGGTGATTCTCCTCCAGCCAGAACACCTGCGCGCGCGTGCCGAGGCAGAAGCCGAGCTCGGGGATGACGGGCGAGGATTGCAGCCAGCCGCCCGAGGGCGTCGACGACACCATGTTGCCGGCCTGGTCGATGATGTCGAAATGCACGGTGTCGCCACGCACCTCGCCGAAGCGGCCGACCGTCGGCTCGCCGGCGCCGAGCGCACCGACCGCCTCGCGCTGGCCCCCGGCGCGGCGGAGTTTTACGACCGCGCCAAAACCCTCGACCGAACCGGGCACGAAATCGAGCGAGGCCTTGTCGGAGATCAGCTTGCGGCGCTCGTCATTATAGGCATCCGACAGCAGCGTCGTGATCGGGATGTCGTTGAATTTCGGATCGCCATAGAACTTCTCGCGGTCGGCGAAAGCGAGCTTGGCGCATTCGATCTGGAGGTGGATGAATTCGGGGCCGGTGGGATCGAGCCCGTCGAGCTGAAAGCCTTTCAGCAGCGCGAGCTGCTGTAGCATCACCGGGCCCTGGCTCCAGACCCCGGCCTTGCAGACGGTGTAGCGGCCGTAATCGTAGGTGAGCGGCGCCTCCACGGTCGGCTGCCAGCGCGCCATGTCGTCGGCGGAGAGCACGCCCCTGTGCGGCTTGCCGGAGACGTCCATGACCTCCTGGGTGCGGCAGAAGCTGTCGATCGCCTCGGCGACAAAACCCTGCGACCAGGCCTTGCGCGCGCGCTCGATCTGGGCGTCGCGGTCGCCGCCGGCGCTTTCCGCCTCCTCGAGAATGCGGGCGTAGGTTTCCGCAAGCCGCTTGTTGGCAAAGAGCGTGCCCGGTTTCGGCACCTCGCCGTTCGGGAGATAGACCGCCGCCGAGGTTGGCCAGTGCTGCCGGAACAGCTGCGCCACGGTCTGGATGGTGGCGCAGGCGCGCTCGACCAGCGGATAGCCGTCGCGGACATAGGCGATCGCCGGCTCCAGCACGTCGCGCAGCCGCAACGTGCCGTAGTCACGCAAGAGCAGCATCCAGGACTCGAAAGCGCCGGGGACGCAGGCGGCGAGCAGCCCGGTGCCGGGCACCATGTCGAGGCCCTCGGCGCGATAATGCGCGATGGTGGCGCGCGCCGGGGCCGGCCCCTGGCCGCAGATCACCTCCGTGCGGCCGCGCCTGACGTCGTGGACGATGATCGGCACCTCGCCGCCCGGACCGTTCAGGTGCGGCTCGACCACCTGCAACGTGAAGGCGGTGGCGACCCCGGCATCGAAGGCATTGCCGCCCCTCTCCAGGGTCGCCATGCCGACCGCCGTCGCGATCCAGTGTGTCGAAGTCACGACCCCGAAGGTGCCCTCGATCTCGGGTCGGGTCGTGAACGGGTCGGGATTGATGCGGCTGGTCATGTGAATTCATTCTCGGATCAAAGGGAGGTGTAGTTCACCATAGCTGCCCGCTTCTGCCAACTGGTATGCCAGAGGGTTTGCGACCGGCCGGTCAGGCTGGAACCGCCTGCGGCTGATTGACGGCATGGCATGCGACCCCATCGATCAAGGTCGGCGTCTCCTTCCGGCAGAGGTCGAATGCCAGCGGACAGCGCGGATTGAAGGCGCAGCCTTTGGGAGGGTCGATCGGGTTCGGAATTTCGCCCTGGACCGGAATGCGTTGCCGGCCGGACATCGCGAGGTCAGGCACCGCACCGAGCAGCATCTTGGTGTAGGGCATCCGTGGCGCGGCGAAGAGCCGGCGTCCGTCCGCGATCTCGACGATGCGGCCGAGATACATCACGCCGATCCGGTTCGCCATGTGGCGGACCACGGCGAGGTTGTGGCTGATGAAGAGATAGGTCAGGCCGAACCGGTCCTGCAGGTCGCGCATCAGATTGAGGATCTGGGCCTGCACCGAGACGTCGAGCGCCGAGGTCGGCTCGTCGCAGACGATGAATTCGGCGTTGGAGGCGAGTGCCCGCGCGATCGCGATGCGCTGGCGCTGTCCGCCGGAGAACTCATGCGGAAACCGCTTGCCGTCATCGGCGTGCAGACCGACCAGTGAGAGCAATTCGTCGACCCGCTCCTGGATTGGCCGCTCGCCCTGGATCAGGTTGAAGGCGCGGATCGGCTCGGCCACGATCGCATCGACCCGGAAGCGCGGATTGAGGCTCGCATAGGGGTCCTGGAACACCATCTGGATGCGGCGGCGCAGCCGCGTGCGCGCCTGGGCCTGCCGCGGATCGGTCATCGAGACGCCGTCGATCACGACCTCGCCCGAGCTCGGCGGCAGCAGTCCGACCACCATGCGCGCCGCCGTGGTCTTGCCCGAGCCGGATTCGCCGACCAGGGCAAAGGTCTCGCCTTTCCTGATGTCGAAGCTCACGCCGTCGACCGCCTTGAGGAATTCGGGGTGGCCGCCTTCGAGCACGCGGTTGAGCCACGGCTTCGAGACGTCGAACACGCGGCGCAGGTTCCTGATCTCGACCAGCGGCGCCGTGGTCATGCTGCGCTGTTCCTGACCGAAGAGTCGTAGAGATGACAGGCGACGATCTGCGAACCTTGCGGTTTCGGCTCCGGCCGTTCGACGCGGCAGCGGTCGAACACGAAGCCGCAACGCGGGTTGAACGCGCAGCCGGGCGGGATCGCCGACAGCCGCGGCATCGCGCCCGGAATCTGCACCAGGCGGTGGGTGTCGCCGGCCAGCGTCGGGATCGCGCCCATCAGGCCCTTGGCGTAGGGGTGCAGCGGATTCCGCACCACGTCCTGCACCGGGCCGATCTCGGCGATCCGTCCCGAATACATCACGGCGACGCGGTCGCAGGTCTCGGCGATCACGCCCATGTCGTGGGTCACCAGCATCACCGCGGTGCCGTGGTCGCGGCCCAGGCGCTTGATCAGCGCGATGATCTGGGCCTGCACCGAGACGTCGAGCGCGGTGGTCGGCTCGTCGGCGATGATCAATTCCGGCTCGGCGCAGATTGCGAGCGCGATCACGACGCGCTGGCGCATGCCGCCGGAAAACTGGTGCGGATAACCGTCGATGCGTTTGTCCGGCGCGGGAATGCCGACCTCGGCCAGCAGCGCAATGGCGCGCTTGCGCGCGGCGCCTTCGGACAGGTTGAGATGCGTCCGCATGGTTTCGACGAGCTGGTCGCCGATCCGGTACAGCGGGTTGAGGCTGGTGAGCGGGTCCTGGAAGATCATGCCGATCCGCTTGCCGCGCACTTTCCGGATTTCCTCCGGCGGCAGATCGTCGATGCGCAGGCCGGCGAGGCGGATCTCGCCGCCCGAAATGCGGCCGGGCGGATCGATCAGCCCGATCACCGCGAGCCCGGTGACGGATTTGCCGGCACCGGATTCGCCGACCACGCCGAGCACCTCGCCCTTCTCGATGTCGAGGGAGACGCCGTCGACGGCGCGCAGGGTCCGGTGACGGTTGGCGAACTCGACCTCGAGATTGCGCACGGAAAGGACAGGTTCGCTCATGCCGTCAAGTCTCGAATGTACAACGAACGCGTTTCATCGGAGTTTCGGATTGAGCGCTTCGCGCAGCCAGTCGCCCAGCAGGTTGATGGAGAGGATCAGCGCCGCCAGCGCGAAGCCCGGGAAGGCGACGATCCACCACTCGCCGGAGAACAGATAGTTGTTGCCGATCCGGATCAGGGTGCCGAGCGAAGGCATGGTGTCGGGCAGGCCGACGCCGAGGAACGACAGCGTCGCCTCGGTGATGATGGCGAGCGCGAGGTTGATGGTCGCGATCACCAGCACTGGTCCGATCGCGTTCGGCAGCACGTGGCGCAGCATGATCACGGGTGCCGGCAGGCCGATCAGTTGGGCGGCGGCGACATAGTCCTTGTTCTTCTCGACCAGCACCGAGCCGCGCACCGTGCGTGCGTACTGCACCCAGAAGCTCAGGCCGATCGCGATTACCAGCACCCCCAGCATGCTCATCGCATCGAGCCGGTTGCCGAACACCGACTTGACCACGCCGTTCACCAGGAGCGCGATCAGGATGGCGGGGAAGGTGAGCTGCACATCGGCGATGCGCATGATGAGGGAATCGATGGCGCCGCCGACATAGCCGGCAACGAGGCCGAGCACGATGCCGATCGTGCCCGACAGCAGCACGCCGAGCACGCCGACCGCGAGCGAGATGCGCAGGCCGTAGAGGATCGCCGACAGCACGTCGCGACCCTGCTCGTCGGTGCCGAGCAGGTACGGGCTCTGGCCGTCGGCGGTCCACAGCGGCGGGATGCGCGAGTTCATCAACTGCAGTTGCGCCGGATCGAACGGGTTTTGCACCGCCAGGACGGAGGCGAAGATCGCGGCCAGGAAGAACAGCAATGTCACGAACGCCGCGAGCATCGTGAGCTTCGAGCGGCGGAAGGAATAGAACAGATCGCTCGCGGCCGCGCGCCTGAGCCAACCTGGCTGCTGGAAGCCGGTGCGCGGCGCGCCGGCTTCTGCTTTGCGCGGGACGACGGCGTCGCTCATGTCATGCCGGCCGGCTGATGGTCGAGCGCAGGCGCGGATCGACGACGGTGTAGAGGATGTCGACCAGAAGGTTGATGGTGACGAAGATCAGCGACACCATCATCAGGTAGGCCGCCATGATCGGAATATCGACGTTCTGCACCGCCTGCACGAATAACAATCCCATCCCCGGCCACTGAAACACGGTCTCGGTGATGATCGAGAAAGCAATAACCGAGCCAAATTGCAGTCCGGCCACCGTGATGACAGGCACCAGCGTGTTGCGAAGCGCATGGCCGAAATGGATGGCGCGCGTAGTCAGACCCCGCGCGCGGGCGAAGCGGATGTAGTCGGTGCGCAACACCTCGAGCATCTCGGCCTGCACCAGCCGCATGATGAGCGTCATCTGAAACAGCCCGAGCGTGATCGAGGGCATGATCAGCGCCTTCAACCCGGACAGGGTGAGGAGACCCGTCGTCCACCAGCCGATCCGCACCACCTGCCCGCGGCCGAAAGACGGCAGCCAACCCAGGACCACCGCGAACAGATAGATCAGCAGGATGCCGATCAGGAAGGTCGGCAACGAGATGCCGACGAGCGAGATCGCCTGGAACACCTTGGCGAGCAGCGAATCGCGCCGCAGCGCGGAGTGGACGCCGAGCAGGATGCCGAACACCATGGCCAGCATGGTGGCGCAGGTGGCAAGCTCGAGCGTCGCCGGCAACCGTTCCGCCAGGAGATCGGCCACCGGCTGGCGGAACTGATACGAGGTCCCGAACTTGAACTGCGCGGCGTTGACGAAATAACGGCTGAACTGCACGAGGACCGGATCGTTCAGGCCGAGCTGGTCGCGGATCCTGGCGCGCTCGGCGGCGGAGGTGTCGATCGACACCATCTGGTTGACCGGGTCGCCGGCGAAACGGAACATCGAAAACGCGACGACGCCGACAACGACCATGACCCCGATGGCCTGAATGGCTCGACGAAGGATGAAAGCGAGCATTTGATCCTTTCGCTTCCCTGCAATTTTTCATGCGCGTCGTTGCGCTCTGCCGGAGGGCATGATCGTCCTGGAAAATCGGTTCCTCGTTTTCCGGATCATCGCCTCCTGAACGAAAAATCCCGGAGGCGCGACGCCGCCGGGACTTTGGGTCGTTCGACCGCTCACTCTTCCTGTTTGGTAGCCCAGTACAGCAAGACCTGATTGTCCGCGCGCTGGGGCAGCTTTACCTTTTTTGACACGCCCCAGGCAAGAGCCTGCTGGTGCAGCGGGATGTAGCCATAGTCCTTGATGCCGAGCTCGTAGGCCTGCTTGATCATCTCGTCGCGCTTGGCGGTGTCGGCCTCGACCAGGATCTTGTCGGTCAGCGCGTCCAGCTCCTTGTTGCAATAGCCGCCGAGATTGGCCTCGCCGCGCGTGGGATCCTTCGGGTCGTCGCGACAGCCCATGATGTCGTGCAGCACGTTGTGGGAGTCGGCGGTGGCCGGCGTCCAGCCGAGCAGGTAGAACGAGGTCTTGAAGCCGCCGGGCTTCAGCACCTTGGCGAAGAACTGCGCCTTCGGCTGCGCCTGAAGGTCGACCTTGACGCCGATGCGGGCGAGCATGCCGACCACCGCCTGGCAGATCGCGGCATCGTTGACATAGCGGTCGTTGGGGCAATCCAGCGTGATTTCGAAGCCTTCGGGATAGCCGGCCTCGGCGAGCAGCTTCTTGGCCGCGTCGGGATCGAATTTCGGCCGGGTGAAGTCCTTCGCGAGCGGAAACAGCGGCGGCGCGATCATCAGGGCCGAAGGGGTCGACAGGCCGCGCATCACGCGGTTCTTGATCAGCTCGATGTCGATCGCCCTGTAGAACGCCTCGCGAACGTGGACGTCCTTGAATGGATTCTTGCCCTTGACGCTGGAATAAAGCAGCTCGTCGCGGGTCTGGTCCATGCCGAGGAAGATCGTGCGCAGCTCGGGGCCGGTCATCACGGTTGCGACGCCGCCGCCGTTGACGCGCTGGATGTCCTGGATCGGCACCGGCTCGACCACGTCGACCTCGCCGGACAAGAGCGCCGCGACACGCGTGGCATCGGAGGCGATCGGCGTGAAGTCGATCTCCTTGAGGTTATGGATGGGCTTGCCCCACCAGTTCGGGTTGACCTTGAACACGGTCTTCACGCCGGGCTGGTGGCTCTCGATGATGAAGGGACCGGTGCCGTTCTCATGCAACGAGGCGTAGCTCGGAGTGGCGGCGGAAGCCGGTGTCGGCGCGACGGCGTCGTGCTCCTCGCACCATTTCTTGTCCATGATGAACCAGCCGTCCCACTGCGAGATCAGGATGGGATTGGGCGAGTCGAGCATCACGTCGACCGTGTAGTCGTCGACCTTGACGAACTTGGCGTCGGCCGGAACGTTGGAGAGGAAATTGGAGCCGGTCGCCCGCACGCGTTGCGCGGAGAAGATCACGTCGTCGGCGGTGAAGGGATCGCCATTGTGGAATTTGACGTTCTTGCGCAGATGGAAGCGCCAGTGTTTGGGATCGAGCGTTTCCCAGCTCTCCGCCAGCGCCGGAGCGACCTTGAGGTTCTTGTCGCGGGTGATCAGGCCCTCGTAGACATGCGCGTGATGCGCGATCGTGGTCGTCTCCTTCAGCGTGTAGGGATCGAGCGATTTCAATTCGCCCTGATTGGCGTAGCGCAGGACCTGGCCTGATGCCGGGGAGATCGCCACGCCGACCGACAAGGCGATCGCCGCTGCAAGCAAGGTTTGACGAACCGACATTTGTTGACGCTCTCCGCTGATGGCAGCAACTTTGCAAGTAGCGCAAGTAGCAATGGGGACAATGAGACGAGGACCGATGCATGTTGCCAGAGTTTGGCGACCGCGCAAGCGCGATTTCCGGACGAGCCGGCGTCGTTTTGCGGGCCCGGCGCTATCCTCGAGGTGCAGTGCAGGTGGTCCCAACATACGTGAGACATTCAACTTTCGGAGTGCTGGATGGCCGAACTGAAGGCCGACGTTCTCGTACTTGGCGCAGGCATGGTCGGTGTCGGCGCCGCCTTGCATCTGCTGGCGCGTGGCCGCGACGTCATCCTGGTCGACCGGCATGAGGCGGCCGGCGAGGAGACGAGCTACGGCAATACGGGCATCATCGAATGTGCTTCGGTGTTTCCCTACATGTTTCCGCGCGACCCGGTCGAGATCCTCCGCTACGCCTTGAATCGCGCGCCGGAGGTGCGCTACAGCCTTCGCGATCTGCCGGAATTCATGCCCTGGCTGATCCGCTATTATCTCGCCTCGGCGCCGGCGCGCGCGCAGCGCGGCGCGATGGCGGTGCTGCCGTTGATCCGGCAGAGCCTCCGCGAGCACGAGGCGCTGGTCGCGGAGGCCGGCACGCCCGAACTGATCAGGCGGGGCGGATGGATCAAGCTGTTTCGTCACGAGGCCAATCTCGTCAAAGCAGTTCGCGATTTCGAGCGGGCGAAGCAGTTCGGCGTCGCCGGCGAGGTCCTCGACGCTGCCGGGCTGACGACCCGCGAGCCGCAGCTGAGCGGCGATTTCGCCGGCGGCATCCATCTGACCGAGCCCGGCTTCGTACCTGATCCCGGCGGGCTCACCAAGGCCTATGCTGCGCTGTTTCGTCGCAAGGGCGGCCGCTTCGTGGTGGGGGAGGCCCGGACGCTGGAGCAGGTGAGCGGCCGCTGGCGGGTGAACATCGCCACAGGCAGCGCCAGTGCCCGCGAGGCCGTGGTCGCGCTCGGCCCCTGGTCCGACCAGGTGTTCCGGCCGCTCGGCTATGCCATCCCGCTTGCCGTGAAGCGCGGCTATCATCTGCATCTGAAGCCGCGCGGTAACGCCGTGCTGAATCATCCCGTGCTCGACACCGATCAGGGCTTCGTGCTGGCGCCGATGACCCGCGGCATCCGGCTGACGACCGCCGTCGAGTTCGCCCGCCGTGACGCGCCGTCGACCCCGCGCCAGATCGAGCGCGCGCTGCCGCGGGCGCGCGGGCTGTTTCCATTGGGGGAGGCGCTGGAGCCGAAACCCTGGAAGGGCGCGCGACCCTGCCTGCCGGACATGCTTCCGGTAATCGGGAGGGCGCCGCGTCACCCCGGGTTGTGGTTCGACTTCGGTCATCAGCATCACGGGCTGACCCTGGGGGCCGTCACGGGAAGGTTATTGGCGGAAATGATGACCGGCGAGCCGCCCTTTGCCGATCCCGCTCCTTTCGGTGTCGAGCGTTTCGGTCGATGATATCAGCCGGAGCCGGCGGACAGATCCGCCGTTCCATCAGCCTGCTTGCTTGACTCGCCCGGCCGTGACGATACTGGCAATCTGGACCGAAGCGAACAGGAGCCGCCATGAAGGTCAACGTCGAGATAGACTGCACGCCCCTGGAGGCCCGCCAGTTTTTCGGACTTCCCGATGTGATACCGATGCAGGCGGCGATGATGGACAAGTTGCAGGAGCAGATGGCGGCCAACATCGAGAAGATGACACCGGAGGCGCTGATGCAGGGCTGGTTCGCGTTCGATCCGAAGCTCGCCGAGCGCGTGCAGGACATGTTCGTGACCATGTCGGGACTGGGCTCGCTCAGCAGCGACAAGAAGAAGTAGGGAGCGCGGAGCTACGCCGCCTTTCTACGCCGCCTCGGCGACCGCGCCATGGGCGTGCCGGTCGATGGCGTCGATCACCTCGGGCCACACCGGTATTGGCAGCGCATGGCCCATGCCCTCGATCATCATGAGCCTGGCACCGGGAATCGAGGCCGCGGTATCCCGCCCGCCCTCGGGACGCACCAGCGGGTCGACGGTGCCGTGAATCACCAGGGTCGGCGCCTTGACTTGGCGCAGCCGGGCCTTCCGGCTGCCGGAAGCGAGGATCGCGCGAAGCTGGCGCATGACGCCGGCCGGGTTGAGGCCGCGCGAAAAGATGCGCTCGGCGCGTGAGCGGTCCAGCGCCTCGTCTTGCGGAAACGATCCGACCCGCAGGATCTTCCAGACCTGTTCGAAGCGGGTGATATATTCCTCTTTGTTGCTCGGCCGGGGCGCCGTCAGCACGGCCATGGCCTCGCGGCTCGGCGGCCGGAGCCGGGGATTGCCCGTCGTCGACATGATGGAGGTCAAGGAGCGCACCCGTTCCGGAAACGAGATCGCGATCTCCTGCGCGATCATGCCGCCCATCGAGGCGCCGACCAGATGCGCCGAGGCGATGCCGAGCGCATCCATCAGTGCGGTGGTGTCTTCCGCCATGTCGCGCAGCCGATAGGGCGCCGCCACGGGAATCCGGAAGAGGCGCAGCTTGAACACCTCGAAGGCGGTGATCGGGCCGCCGCCGGACAGTTTGCTCGATTGGCCGATGTCGCGGTTGTCGAAACGGATGACGCGAAAGCCGCGCGCGGCAAGCCGCTCGCAGAATGCGTCGTCCCACAGCACCATCTGGGCGCCGAGGCCCATGATCAGCAGCAGCGGCTCGGCGCCGACGTCCCCGAAAATCTCGTAGCAGATGTCGATTCCATTGGCGCGGACGGTCCGCGCCGGTTCATGGGCAGTAGTATTCACGATGGTATTCCCCGTCGATCTGCGCTCGAAGAGGGGGGAGTGCAGCGGCGAACCTATGACATGGTTCACGGGACGTAAGAAGGCTTGGTCATGCGGCTCGTCCGCGCGCCGGCGTAGTGATCGCGACCATGTGATGGGCCGAGTCGAGGAATCGAGGCCCAGCTTTCGGGAGGGTGCCGATGGCCGACAAGGGCAACGATCCGCTCGCGATGTGGCAGCGGATGGTCTCGGACATGCAGAAGAGCTTCAGCGCCCTGGCGAGCCAGGCCATCCAGTCTTCCCGTCTCGGCGGTCCCACCACTGCCGCCGGCGAGGCGAGCAGCGGATCGCGCCAGCTCGACAGTCTCATGGAGCGCTATCTCGTCAGCATGAACCTGCCGAGTCGCGGGCAGATGGCCGACCTCGCCGACCGGCTGCAGGCGATCGAGGGACAGTTGAACGAGATCAAGGCTTTGCTGTTGCAGATGAGGGCGAGTGAGGCACCCCCGCCCGCACCGAAGCCGCCACGAGGCCGCCGCCCACCTGGAGCGCCAAAATCGTCCACGGAAGAGACATAGCTGAGTTGCCTTCAAGGCAGGCAACCAAGTTGTTGATATCCTGGGCAAATCGACGCTATTTTAATCATATCACGAATTCGTGATACTGCATCGCACCATGATTATTGCGTTGCACCATATAACTGTGGCATAAGGATGGGGCCCCGGGCCGATCCGGACGGGGTGAACCCATAGCTCCAAAACGAGGATGGAGACCCCAATGACCGATACCAACAACATGTACGACAGCGTCAAGGAAGCTTTCGCGCCGGTGAACGAAGCGTTCAAGAATTTTCAGAACATGGAAGTTCCCGAGGCGGCCCGTGATTTCGTCAAGCGCTCGGCCAACACGGCCAAGGAGCGCACCGCCGAGGTCTATGCCGGCTCCGAGCGGGTGACGACTGCCATCGAGAGCGCGGTCGCCGACGGCGTCAGCGAGGCTGCCAAGATCGGCCGCAACATCCAGCAGGCGATCTATCAGGACGCCGAGGCCTTCTTCGAGGGCATCGACAAGCTCGCGTCCGCCAAGACCATCAACGAGGCCGTGCAGATCCAGTCCGATCTGGCGCGTGCGCGCGGCGAGGTCATCATGTCGCGGGCGAAGTCGACCACCGAATATCTCGGCAAGCTGGTTGCCAATGGCACCAGGTCCGTCCAGGACAACTTCGCCAAGGCGTACAACAAGAACGCCTGATCGAATTCTTCCGTCAGACGATCGTTTCGGGCCCGCGCCAATGCGGGCCTTCTTTTTTGCCCGCTTGGTCGAAACACGTTATGCGTGGCGCATGCCGCCACCCCCGCTTGCCCGCATCATCGACGAGCTCAAGCGCGAGCCTTCGCGCACCGGCTCCATCGTCATCACGGTGTTTGGCGATGCGATCGTGCCGCGCGGCGGCTCGGTCTGGCTCGGCACGCTATTGGAATTCTTTGCGAGCCTCGACGTCGACGCCGGCGTGGTGCGGACCGCGATGTCGCGGCTCGCGGCCGACGGCTGGCTCGCGCGCCACAAGGCCGGCCGCAACAGCTTCTATTCTCTCTCGGAGAAGGGGAAGCAGGTCTTCGACGTCGCGACCAGGCACATCTACGATCCGCCGCTGTCGGGCTGGTCCGGGCGTTTCGAGCTGCTGCTGATCGGCAATGGCGAGGATCGTGACGTCTCACGCGAGGCGCTGCGTAATGCCGGCTTCGGCAGCCCGCTGCCCGGCGTGTGGATCGCGCCCTCGGGCGTTCCGGTGCCGGAGGAGGCGGCCGGCGCGATCCGGCTCGAAGTGTCCGCCGAGGATGACAGCGGCAGGCGGCTGTCGCGCGAGAGCTGGCCGCTGCAACGCACGGCTTCTGCCTATCTGAAGTTCAGCAAGAGCTTCGAGCCGCTGCATGCCGCAATCGCGCGGCGGCCGCTCGAGGCGGCCGACGCCTTCACCGCGCGCGTCCTCTTGATCCATCATTATCGCCGCGTGGTGCTGCGCGACCCGCTGCTGCCAACCGCCTTGTTGCCGACCGATTGGCCGGGGAGCGCCGCGCGACGGCTCTGCGGCGAAATCTATCGCGCCCTGCTTCCCGCATCCGAACAATGGCTTGACCGCAATGGAAGCAACGAGGGCGGGCCCTTGCCGCCGGCCGAGGCCGCATTATGGCACCGCTTCGGCGATCCATAACGTGTTACATAATTATATTGCGATTTTGATTTTTTGTTATATATTGGCGACAACTCCCAGGGAGGAGAACGCCATGTACACACAGGCGCTGAACAACAATTCGGACGCTGCCGACCGCACTATCGAAGACGCCGCGCACACGACCGCGTTTCAGGCGCGCATCGATGCCGAGGCGCGCATCGAGCCGAACGACTGGATGCCTGCGGCCTATCGCAAGACCCTGGTGCGGCAGATCTCCCAGCACGCCCATTCCGAGATCGTCGGCATGCTGCCCGAGGGCAACTGGATCACCCGCGCGCCCTCGCTGCGCCGCAAGGTGGCGCTGCTCGCCAAGGTGCAGGACGAATGCGGCCATGGGCTCTATCTCTATGCCGCGGCCGAGACGCTCGGTGCCTCGCGCGAGGAACTGGTCGACGCGATGCTGGCCGGCAAGGCGAAATATTCCTCGATCTTCAACTATCCGACCCTGACCTGGGCGGATATCGGCGTGATCGGCTGGCTGGTCGACGGCGCCGCGATCATGAATCAGATTCCGCTGTGCCGTTGCTCCTACGGCCCTTACGCACGCGCGATGATCCGCGTCTGCAAGGAAGAGTCCTTCCACCAGCGCCAGGGCTACGAGATCATGCTGACGCTGTGCCGCGGCTCGGCCGCGCAGAAGGCGATGGCGCAGGATGCGTTGAACCGCTGGTGGTGGCCGGTGCTGATGATGTTCGGCCCGCCGGACCAGGCGAGCCAGCATGGCGACGCCTCGACGAAATGGAAGATCAAGCGCTTCTCCAATGACGAGCTGCGGCAGAAATTCGTCGATGCCACCGTGCCGCAGGCGCAATATCTCGGCCTCTCGATTCCCGATCCCGGCATGACGCAGGACGAGGAGGGGCACTGGCGCCATGGCGCGATCGACTGGAGCGAGTTCAAGCAGGTGCTGGCCGGCAACGGCCCGTGCAACCGCGACCGGCTGGCGGCGCGTCGCAAGGCCCACGACGATGGTGCCTGGGTGCGCGAGGCGGCCGCGGCCTATGCCGAGAAGCGGAAGTTTCGCCAGGCCGCGCAGGCCGCCGAATAGAAGGGAGGCCACCATGGCCACGCCGAACACGCCGCTGTGGGAAGTGTTCATTCGCAGCCGCAACGGGCTGGCGCACCGGCATTGCGGCTCGCTGCACGCGAGCGACGCGACCATGGCGCTACAGGCCGCACGCGACATCTACACCCGCCGCGGCGAGGGCTTGTCGATCTGGGTGGTGCCGTCGGGCGCGATCACGGCGTCCGACCCCGCCGAGAAAGGCATGATGTTCGAGCCGGCGGAATCCAAGATCTACCGTCACCCGACCTTCTACGAGGTGCCCGAGGAAGTCGGGCATATGTGACGTTCGAGCCCCTCATCCTGAGGAGCCTGCGTAGCGGGCGTCTCGAAGGATGAGGCCACATCCGGGCCTCATGGTTCGAGACGCGCTTCGCGCTCCTCACCAGGAGGGACGAACAACGGACCACTTGAGATGACCGCCCCATCGATCTCCGTCTCCGAAACCCCGCTGGTGCTCTACACGCTGCGCCGCGCCGATGACGCGCTGATCCTCGGCCATCGGCTGTCGGAATGGTGCGGGCACGCGCCGATGCTGGAAGAGGACATGGCGCTGTCCAACATGGCGCTCGATCTCTTGGGCCAGGCGCGCACGTTCTACACCTATGCGGCTGCGGTCGAGGGCAACGGCAATGACGAGGACAAGCTCGCCTACCTGCGTGACGTCAGGCAGTACCGCAACCTGCTGCTCGCCGAGCTGCCGAATGGCGATTTCGCGCATACCATGGTGCGGCAATTCTTCTATTCGGCATTCGCCGACCTCTATTGGCGCGCGATGATGACGTCCTCCGACGCGACGCTCGCCGCCATCGCCGCGAAATCGGAGAAGGAGAGCGCCTATCATCTGCGCCATTCGTCGGAATGGATCGTGCGCCTCGGCGACGGCACGGAGGAAAGCCACGTGCGGGCGCAACGCGCGATCGACGATCTCTGGGCCTTCACCGGCGAGATGTTTGCCGTCGACGACAGCGAGCGCGGCCTGATCGAGGCCGGCATCGCGGCAGATCCGGCGGCCTTGCGGCCGGCGTGGCTCGGGACGATTACCGCCGTCGCAAGCGAGGCGACGCTGGTGTTGCCCGGCAATGACTGGATGCAGCAGGGCGGCCGTTCCGGCCGCCACAGCGAGCATCTCGGCCATCTCCTCAGCGAATTGCAGTCGATGCAGCGGACTTTTCCGGGGGCGACATGGTGACGACGCTGGCCGATGACGCCGAGTTGCGGCAGCGCGCTTGGGACGCCGCGGCAAGCGTGGTCGATCCCGAGATTCCCGTGCTCACCATCGCCGATCTCGGCGTGCTGCGCCAGGTCACCGTGCGCGACGGCCGTGTCGAGGTCGCGATCACGCCGACCTATTCGGGCTGTCCCGCGATGAACATGATCGCGCTGGAGATCGAGCTCGCGCTCGCGCGCAGCGGTTTTCGCGATCCGAAAGTCCGCATCGTGCTGTCGCCGGCCTGGACCACGGACTGGATGAGCGAGGACGGCCGCCGCAAGCTCCGCGACTACGGCATAGCCCCGCCCCAGGCCGCCCGCTCGCGCCGCGCGCTGTTCGGCGTGGAGGAGGTGGCATGCCCGCATTGCGGCGCCGGCGATACCGAGCAGCTCGCCGAATTCGGCTCGACCTCCTGCAAGGCGCTGCGGCGCTGCAAGGCCTGCCGTGAACCTTTTGATTACTTCAAATGTCATTGAGAGAGATGTCTGCAGCCGCCCCGCGCTTCCACCGTCTGGCCGTCGCCGATCTGCGCCGCGAAACCGCCGACGCGGTGTCGCTGACTTTCGCGATCCCGCGTGAGCTGGCGGGCGATTACAGCTTTGCCCCCGGTCAATATCTGACCCTGCGCACGACGATGGACGGCGAGGAGGTGCGACGCTCCTATTCGATCTGCTCCGGCCCCGACGACGGCGAGCTGCGCATCGCGGTCAAGCGGGTCGACGGCGGCGCGTTCTCGAGCTGGGCCGCCGATGAGCTGAAGCAAGGCGATGCGCTCGACGTAATGACGCCGACCGGCCGGTTCGGCGTGGCGCCGGCGCCGACCGAGGCGCGCATCCATGTCGGCTTTGCCGCCGGCAGCGGCATCACACCGCTCCTCTCGATCGTCAAGGGCGTGCTGGCGCACGAGCCGCACAGCCGCTTCTTCCTGTTCTATGGCAACCGCAGCAGCACCGAGATGCTGTTTCGCGAGGAGCTGGAGGAGCTGAAGGACCGCTTCATCGATCGCCTGTCGCTGTTCCATGTCATCTCCGGCGAGGAGCAGGATCTGCCGATTCTGCACGGGCGGCTCGACGGCGCGAAGGTGAAGGTGTTGTTGCGCTCGCTGGTACCCGCTTCGTCGGTCGATCACGTCTTCATCTGCGGTCCCATTGGCATGAGCGAGGCGATCGAGGCCGTCTGCCGCGATCTCGGCATTGCCGACGAGCGCATCCATGTCGAGCGCTTCGTCTCGGGCCTCGGCGGCAAGCCGCGGCCGAAGCTGGTCGTGCCGCCGACGGCGCCGCCCAAGGCGTTTGCAGCGCTGATCATCGACGGCAAGCGGCGCGAGGTGCCGGTCGCCGAGGGGGAGGCGATCCTCGATGCGGCGCTGCGCGCGGGCGTCGACCTGCCGTTCGCCTGCAAGGGTGGCATGTGCTCGACCTGCCGCGCCAGGCTGGTCGAGGGCAAGGCCGAGATGGACGTCAACTACTCGCTGGAGCCGTGGGAGTTGAAGGCGGGCTTCGTTCTGACCTGCCAGGCAAAACCGGTTTCGGAAAATGTCGTGGTCGATTACGATCACGTGTAATAGACCAGGAGACGCCCGATCGTGAACGTCAAGGCAACACTTTCGCCCGAGGACATCGCACGCGCCTGCGCGGAGGCGATGTGGAAGGAGGACGATGCGTCTTCCGCTCTCGGCATGAAGATCGTCGAGATCGGGCCGGGCCGGGCGATGCTGTCGATGACCGTGCGGCCGGACATGGTCAACGGGCAGCGCATCGCCCATGGCGGCTTCATCTTCACGCTCGCCGATTCCGCTTTTGCCTTCGCCTGCAACAGCCACAACGCGCGCGCGGTGGCCGCGCAGGGCGACATCACCTTCATCCGGCCGGGCAGGCTCGGCGATCTGCTGGTCGCGACCGCGCGCGAGGTCTCGCGGAGCGGACGTTCGGGCATCTATGACGTGCAGGTCAGGGTCGGCGACGACGTCATCGCCGAGTTTCGAGGGCATTCCCGGGTGATACCCGGGGCGTGGTTGCCCGAACCGGACACAAGACAAAAATAAGACGTTCGAGGAAACGCAGGATGGCTCCAACAAGTCCGAAGACCAAGGCGGGCGGCTATACGCCGCAACTCGATGATGCCGAGCGCGCCTCGCGCGACGAGATCATGGCGCTGCAGACCACGCGCCTCGCCTGGTCGCTCGGGCATGCCTACGACAATGTCGGGCATTACAAGCGCGCCTTCGATGCCGTCGGCGTCCACCCATCGGATTTCCGCGAGCTTTCCGATCTCGCCAGATTTCCCTTCGCGGCGAAGAAGGATCTTCGCGACAATTATCCCTTCAACATGTTCGCGGTGCCACGCGAGCAGCTCGTGCGCGTCCATGCCTCGTCGGGCACGACCGGCAAGCCGATCGTGGTCGGCTACACGGTGGCCGATATCGAGACCTGGTCGAGCGTGATGGCGCGCTCGATCCGCGCCGCCGGCGGCCGCTCCGGCATGATCATCCACAACGCCTATGGCTATGGCCTGTTCACCGGCGGCCTCGGTGTGCACTACGGCGCCGAAAAGCTCGGCTGCACCGTGGTTCCGGTCTCCGGCGGCATGACCGAGCGGCAGGTGCAGCTCATCAACGATTTCCGCCCCGACATCATCACGGTGACGCCGAGCTACATGCTGGCGATCCTCGATGAGTTCAAGCGGCAGGGGCTCGATCCCAGGAAGTCGTCGCTGAAGTTCGGCATCTTCGGCGCCGAGCCCTGGACCAATGCGATGCGCGCCGAGATCGAGGGCGCGTTCGAGATGGACGCCACCGACATCTACGGCCTGTCGGAGGTGATCGGACCGGGCGTGGCGCAGGAATGCCTGGAGACCAAGGATGGCCTGCATATCTGGGAGGATCATTTCTACCCCGAGGTGATCGATCCCGATACCGGCAACGTGTTGCCGGACGGCGAGATGGGCGAACTGGTGTTCACCTCGCTCACCAAGCAGGGCTTTCCGGTGATCCGCTATCGCACCCGCGACCTGACGCGGCTGCTGCCCGGCACGGCGCGGCCGGGGATGCGGCGGATGGAGAAGGTCACCGGCCGTTCCGACGACATGATCATCCTGCGCGGCGTCAACCTGTTCCCGACTCAGATCGAAGAAGTGCTGCTCGCCACCGACTGGTGCGGCGGCCACTTCATTCTCGAGCTGACGCGCGACGGCCGCATGGACGAGCTCACCATTCACGCCGAGTCACGCCCGGAGAGCTGGGACGGCAACGGCCTGACCGATCACGCCGACCGGGTCGTCCTGCACATCAAGAACACGATCGGCATCACCGCGAAGGTGAGGGTGGTCGCGCCCGACACGCTGGAGCGCTCGCTCGGCAAGGCCAAGCGGGTTTACGACAAGCGGCCGAAGGGATAATTGGGCCTCGCGGCGAGCCGGCCGCGAGAACTCCGGATTGCCGACCATGGTTTCTGCCGAAAGATCATCCCGTCTCGCCGTCGAGGCGCGTTGCGTGCGGCTCATCGCCAAGGCCGCCGACGCGGCCTCGCTCGCGCCCGCGATCGAGCGGCGCACGCTCTTGCGCGGTGATGGCGAGGTGCTGATCGAGCTGAAGGCGGCCGCGGTCAATCCCTCCGACGTCAAGGCCGCCACCGGGCTGATGGCTTATGCGGTGTTTCCGCGCACCCCGGGCCGCGACTATGCCGGCGTCGTGATCGACGGTCCTTCGGACATGATCGGGCGCGAGGTGTTCGGCTCCTCCGGCGATCTCGGCATCCGTCGCGACGGCACCCATGCGACACATCTGGTCGTCGAGACGGACGCGGCGGTGGACAAGCCCGCCACGATCTCGTGGGAAGAGGCCGCCGGCATCGGCGTGCCCTTCGTCACCGCGATGGAGGGCTTTCGCCGCGCCGGCACGCCGAAGGCCGGCGAGGCCGTGCTGGTGATGGGCGTCAACGGCAAGGTCGGGCAGGCGGCGGTGCAGATCGCGACCTGGCAAGGCGCGCGCGTCATCGGCGTCGTGCGCAAGGCCGAGCCGTATGAGGGGCATGCCACTGCCGCGGTCGACGTCATCGACGCGTCCGCCCACGACGTCGCCGCGCGGGTGCGCGAATTGACCGACGGCCGCGGCGCCGACATCGTCTTCAACACCGTCGGCGATCCCTATTTCCAGGCGGCGCACAAGTCGCTGGCGCTGCGCGGGCGGCAGATCCTGATCGCGGCCGTGCATCGCATCGTGCAGTTCGACATCCTTGAATTCTACCGCGGCCAGCACACCTATGTCGGCATCGATACGCTGGCGCTGTCGTCGGTTGCGACTGGCGACGTGCTGCGCGAGCTCGCGCCCGGCTTTGCCGGCGGGCATCTGAAGCCGTTCGCGATCAATCCCGCCGCGATCTATCCGCTGGAAGACGCCAAGCGCGCCTATGTCTCGGTGGCCGGCTCCGCGCGCGACCGCGTCATCCTGCGGCCGGCGTAGCAGGCCAGTGGACTATCCCGCCAATATCGTCGTCCTCGGTGGCCTCGTCATCGGCCTCGTCTACGGCGCGATCGGGCTTTTGAGCGGCTTCTGCATGCTGAGCGGCCTGCGCGGCTGGTGGGCGGAAGGCGACGGCCGGCTGGCGCGCAGCTACGCGCTCGCGATCGGGGTCGCGATCATCGCGACACAGCTCCTCGCGGCGTTCGGCCCGGTCGATCTCGGCAAATCGATCTACCTGCAAGCGACGTTCTCGGCGCCGCTGATGTTCCTCGGCGGTTTGCTGTTCGGATACGGCATGGTGCTGTCGAATGGCTGCGGCTCGCGCGCGCTGGTGCTGCTCGGCCGCGGCAACCTCCGTTCCTTCGTGGTGGTGATCGTGCTCGGCATCGCCGCCGAGATGACCCTGAAGGGCCTGATCGCGCCGGCGCGGGTCGCGCTGCTGCAACTCTCGCAGGCCACCAGCACGGTGACGTCGCTGCCGGCGCTGCTGTCGAGCGGCGGGCTGCACGGCATGCCGGCGCGTTTTCTTCCCGCGGTGCTGCTCGGCGGCGCGCTGATCATCTTCGCTTTCAGACATGAGGCATTCCGCCGCTCGCCCGGGCAGGTCGCGGCAGGGCTCATGATGGGGTTGCTGGTCGCGGCCGGCTGGTTCGTGACCGGCTATGTCGGCGCCGACGAGTTCAACCCGGTGCCGGTGACGTCGCTGACCTTCATCGCGCCGATTGCCGACAGCCTGCAATATGCGATGCTCTCGACCGGGCTTTCGTTGAACTTCGGCATCGCCACGGTCGCCGGCGTCTTTGCCGGCAGCCTTGTGACCGCGCTGCTGACCGGCCGTTTCGAGTTCGAAGGTTTCATTTCGCCGCGGCACATGTTGCGCTCGGCCGGTGGCGCAGCGTTGATGGGCGCCGGCGGCGCGATGGCCTATGGCTGCTCGATTGGGCAGGGG
>NZ_JAFAVV010000039.1 GCF_019242285.1 Bradyrhizobium sp. | reverse complement strand
TCGGGAACGTTGCGGCCCTTCAATTGCTTTGGCACGTCTTCGAGCGTGCGGATATTGGCAGTGACGTCCTCACCTTCGGTACCATCGCCACGCGTCGCAGCAGTGATCAATTCACCGCCCTCGTAGCGCAGCGACATCGACAAGCCGTCGATCTTTGGCTCGGCGCTAAAATCGATGCGATCGTCATTAAGCCTCAAGAAACGAACTATGCGATTGCTAAATTCTCGTACGTCGTCTTCAATGAAGGCGTTGTCGAGCGACAGCATCGGGACCGCATGTCGCACTTTCTTGAAGGCTCCAGACGGCTTTGCGCCAACCTTCGCGGATGCGGGCAATTCAGGACGTAAAGTTCGTAGAAACTCAACGATAGCTTTCAACGCGTCGTATTCGGCGTCACTGTAGTCCGTCTTAAGAGACGTATTGTACTGACTTTCCAGAATACCCATAAACGTGCGCAAGTTCTCATAGGCATTCGTTAGTCCCGGAATAGGCTGTCTGCTCAGTTCACTATTTCGCTCACTTGCCTTTCGACTAGTGAGCTCCTTCGCGATTTGATCATGGAATGAAACGTACAGCTCATCCAACGTTCCCTTGGGAAGCTTTGAGAGAGCGCTTCCAAGCGTCTTAGCGTTGAACTGATCTAAGAACCTCGCGAAATCTTTCGCCAAACGATTGACTTCAACAGACTTTTCGTTCGGAATAACCGAAGATTCTCCGATCAGGAGACCATCTTCCACGCGGGCAGGTTTGCTCTTTTTCATAAAATAAATCTAACATTTGCCGCCACAGATTTGAAGACGCGCGGAGGTTCAACTCGCCGCCTTCAAGAGCCGTTCCGCCGCCGCGCGCGCCTCGGCGGTAATCTCGGCGCCGGCCAGCATGCGGGCGATCTCCTCGCGGCGATGGTCGGCGGCCAGTGCATTGACCCGGGTGGCGACGCGCTTGCCGCGGTCGAGCGCGTCCTTGGAGATCAGGAGATGCTGGTCGGCACGGGCCGCGACCTGCGGAGCATGGGTCACCGCCATCACCTGCACCTGGCTTGCGAGCCGCGCCAGCCGGGCACCGATCGCGTCCGCCACCGCGCCGCCGACACCGGTGTCGATCTCGTCGAACACCAAGGTCGGCGCCGAGCCCCGGTCCGACAGCACCACCTTCAGCGCGAGCAGGAAGCGCGACAGCTCGCCACCGGACGCCACCTTCATCAAGGGCCCCGGCTTGGTGCCGGGATTGGTCTGCACCCAGAACTCGACGCGGTCGATGCCCTGCGGGCCCGGCGCTTTCTCGTCACTGTCGACCTGGGTCATGAACCTGGCGCGATCGAGCTTCAAGGGCGCGAGCTCGGCATTGACCGCCTTGTTGAGCTTCTCGGCGGATTTGGCGCGCGCCAGCGACAGCTTGTTCGCTGCCGCGCCATAACGCTGGTCGGCCTCGGACGCCGCGGCTTCGAGCTTCTTCAACTGCTCGGCACCGGCGTCGATCAGCGCGACGTCGGCGGCATATTTGCCGGCGAGCGCCGCCAGCGCGTCGACCGGGGTGGAATATTTGCGCGAGGCGGCGCGCAGCGCGAACAGCCGCTCCTCGATCCGCTCCAGCTCGAGCGGGTCGAAATCGGCCGCGATCAGCGCGGCGGTCAGATGCTGGTCCGCCTCCTCCAGCGCGTTGATCGCGACGTCGATGGCCTTCACCGCGGGCTCGACCAACGCCGGCGAGTTCGCCGCGCGCCGTTCCAGCCGGCGCACGGCGGCCGACAATGCCGCAACCGGCGAATGATCGCCGCTGACCGCGTCCTGCGCCTCGCGCAGGTCGGCCGCGATCTTCTCGCCCTGCATCATGGCAGTGCGCCGTTCGGCGAGCTGCGTCTCCTCGCCGTCCTTCGGTGCGAGCGTCTTCAGCTCGTCGGAGGCATGGCGCAGATAATCCGCCTCGCGGGCCGCGCGCTCCATGCCGGCGCGGTGCTCGTCGAGGGCGGCATTGGCAGTGCGCCGCGCGTCCCAGAGCCGCTCCAGCGCCGCGACATCCTTCTCTAGGCCGGCGAAAGCGTCGAGCAGGCGGCGGTGGGTGGCCGCATCGACCAGCGCACGCTCGTCATGCTGGCCATGAATCTCGACCAGCGCCGAGCCGACCGCACGAAGCGTCTGGACGCTGATCGCCTGGTCGTTGATGAAGGCGCGGGTGCGGCCGTCGGCGAGCTGGACACGCCGCAGGATCATCTCGCCGGTGTCGTCGAGGCCGTTGTCGGCGAGGATCGCGGTCGCCGGATGATCCTTCGGTACGTCGAACGTGGCGGTGACCTGCCCCTGCTCCGCGCCGTGACGGACGAGGCCGGCGTCGCCGCGGCCGCCGAGGGCCAGTGCGAAGGCATCGAGCAGGATCGACTTGCCTGCGCCGGTTTCACCGGTCAGCACCGCCAGCCCCCGGCAGAACTCGATATCGAGCCGCTCGATCAGCACGATGTCGCGGATCGACAGACGCGCCAGCATGACAGGAAAGACCCCACGCGGAATGATTCTGCGCGTAAGATAGAGGGCGCCGCTCGCTCCCGCGAGCCCTGAATTACGCTAAATCAACCGAGACCAAGCTTCTTGAACGCCCTGGAGATGTAGGAGCCCTCGTTCTCGCTCGGCTCCAGGCCGCCGGACTTCACCAGGTTGTAGGCGTCCTTGTACCAGCGGCTGTCGGGGAAATTATGCCCGAGCACCGCGGCCGCGGTCTGCGCCTCGCCGACGATGCCGATCGCCATATAGGCTTCGGTCAGGCGCGCCAGCGCCTCCTCGACATGGCGCGTGGTTTGATACTGCGTGACCACGGTCTTGAAGCGGTTGATGGCAGCCGTGTAGTCCTTCTTCTTCATATAGTAGCGGCCGATATCCATTTCCTTGCCGGCGAGCTGGTCGCGCGCGCCTTCGAGCTTGGCCTTGGCGTTCACGGCATATTCGGATGTCGGATATTTGCGGATCACCTCTTCCAAGGCCTGCATGGCCTTTTCGGTCAGGCCCTGGTCGCGGGAAACGTCCGGGATCTGGTCGTAGTGCGAGGCGGCGATCAGGTACTGCGCGTAGGCCGCATCGGGACTGCCGGGATGCAGTGTCACATAGCGGGTCGCCGAGCCGATGCAATTGTCGTAGTCGCCGGACTGATAATAGGAGTAGGCCGACATCAACAGCGACTTGCGCGCCCAGTCCGAATAGGGATGCTCGCGGTCGACTTCCTCGAACTTCTTCGAGGCCGCCTTCGAATCCTTCTTCTCGTTCATCAGGTACAAGCCCTCATTGTAGAGCTTGTCCGCCGGCTGATCGACGAAGGTGTCGTCCTTGGCCAGGAACTTGTCCCAGAGCGCGCCGGTGCCGCAGCCGCTCAAGGGAAGCGCAAGCACGACGAGCGACAACGCAAGGCCCAGCCGCCTCATGCCGGCCGACATCCTGCGTCGTTCATTCGTCACACGCTGTATCGACATGAGCCTGGAACCTGACGTCTGTGAGCGATGCCTACGATCCGCGCGCCTCCACCGAACGGAAGCGCATCCGTTCCCGTGCGCATGACGCCTGCCGCCCGGCCACGGACCCCTACCTACCCGAAAACACCTCGGTAACCAACCGCATAGGCAGGCATTTCGCCGGCATTAAGGCGGCCCGGATACCTCCGGGTTTATCAGGGACTTAGGTGGCAAATTGAAAAAATGGCGGAGCAAAATCCGTCAAGAAGCGGAAACCGCTCAGGACATCTCCGGTCCGTAGGCCGGAGCAACCCTGCCGCCCACCATGCCGCCGACAGCCTCAGCATGGGTACGCGGACGGCGCACGGTGTCGGCCTCAACCACCCGCCAAGCGCTGCGGTCGGCCATCAGGGCGGTCAGCACGGCATGGTTCAGCTTGTGGCCGCCCCGCACGGAGCGATAGGCGCCGAGCAGCGGCAGCCCGGCCAGCGCGAGGTCGCCGACCGCATCGAGCACCTTGTGGCGCGCGCATTCATCGCTGTAGCGCAGGCCTTCCGGGTTGAGCAGCCGGTCCTCGTCGAACACCACCGAGTTCTCGAACGAAGCCCCGAGCGCGAAGCCCGCGCTCCACAGCCGCGCCGTGTCGCTCATGAAGCCGAAGGTGCGGGCACGGGCGACTTCGCGGCGGAACCCTTCCGGGCTGAGCTCGAGCGTATATTTCTGCAAGCCGATCAGCGGGTTCTTGAAATTGATCTCGACCTCGGCGCGGAAGCCTGCGGAATAAGGTCGCAGTTCGCCGAGCGAATCCCCCATCACGACCTGGACCGGCTTGAGCACCTGGATGAAGCGGCGGGGCGCCGAGAGGCTGACAACGCCAGCCTGATCGATGGCAGACACGAAAGCGGCCGCGCTGCCGTCCATGATCGGAACCTCGGGGCCATCGACTTCGATGATCGCATTGTCGACGCCCATCCCCCGCAGTGCAGCCAGCACATGCTCCGCCGTCGAGACCAGCGGTCCTTCGCGGTCGCCCAGGACGGTGGCAAAATCGGTCGCGATGACCGAATGATGGTTGGCGCGCAGCTCGCGATCATACCCATCGCAGCCGGCGCGGACAAAAATAAAACCCGCATCCGCCGATGCAGGTCCGATGGTGAGATTGACCGAAGAGCCGGAATGAACGCCCACGCCCGTGACGGTGGCTTGCGAACGAAGCGTAGTTTGCCGGCTGAATTTCATCGCTTAGCCCCACACGACCCACCGCGGAAATCTCACCGACCCCTACATTTTGGGATCGGTTCGTCCCGTAGGTGTCCCCGAGTCACGGCGGACCATAGTCCTTGGCCTCATGAGCTCAACTCACGCTTCTTTACGGATTGTTACCCTATCTCTGCCGTATTCGCGCCAAAGGTTAACCAAATTGGAACGACCACTACTGCGGGATAGACGCTGCCAACGACTTTCGGTCAACCGGATTACCGCATTTATTACAGTATCTTAGGTCAAGCCAACAAATCGCAATCGACCTCAGGGGAAGGCCCCGATTTACCTTTATCGGGGCCTTCCCTTAACGGTTGGACTGTAACAATTGCTAATTGGACTGCCGGCGCAGGAAGGCCGGGATATCAAGATGGTCGTCACCCTGTGGCGCTGGCGCAACAGGTGCGGGACGGCCGTGGGTATCCAGACCCTGCGGCGCCGGGCGGCGGGCATATTCCGAGATCGGCGACTCATGGGCCGCGATCTGCTCCGCCACCGTGCGCTGCTTGGGCTTCGGCTGGGGCAGCGGCGGCATCGCGGGCATCGCAGGTCCCGAGGCCCGGGCTGCGATCGGCGGCTCGTTCTCGTCGTCGCGGCGGCCGAGGCCGACATTAGCGAGGCGCTGCAGCAGGGACAGCCGGGTCTTCTGCGGATGGTCATCCTCGATCTCGCCGCGGGCCTGCCGAAGCTCGGCCTGCGCCGGCATCGGCAGCTCCTCGAATTTGGGCATCCGGGGCGTGCGCACCGGCGACCGCTCGGCGGCCTGCGGAATGAACGTCTCGGGCGCGACCTGCTCGATCACCTCGGCGCGGCCAAGCTCGGGCTCCGGGAACAGCGACGGCTTCTGCGCGATCGGGCGGACCATGACGTCGCCATAGGCGACGGGTTGCATCGGCGCCGTGGGTGGCGCGGGCTCGGGCGCGACCGCGGCGGCGATCGCCGCCAGCGCGGCGCGCTCGACGTTCTGGTTGGGAAGACGCGGCGCCGGAGCAGCCGGAGCCGGCTGCGGCGCACTCTGGGCCGCGGCCTCGAGCTTGGCGGCGCGCTCCGCGAGACGGGCATTGTCGGCGCGAAGCCGGGCCGTCAGGTCGGCAAGCCGGTTCTCCGGCGGCGAGCCGGCCGGCGCGGGCTGTGCGATCGGGGTCAGCGGCACCGAGGTCTGGGCCGCACGCACGCCGGGCGCCTGGTCGATGCCGGTCGCCACGACCGAGACGCGGATGATGCCATCCAGCGATTCGTCGAAGGTCGCGCCGACGATGATGTTGGCGTCATGGTCGACCTCCTCGCGGATCCGGGTCGCAGCCTCGTCGACCTCGAACAGCGTCAGGTCCTTGCCGCCGGTGATCGAGATCAACAGGCCCTTGGCGCCCTTCATCGAGGAATCGTCGATCAAGGGGTTGGCGATCGCGGCTTCGGCGGCGGTCAGCGCCCGCTTCTCGCCCTGGGCCTCGCCGGTGCCCATCATCGCCTTGCCCATCTCACGCATCACGGCGCGCACGTCGGCGAAGTCGAGATTGATGAGGCCTTCCTTGACCATCAGGTCGGTGATGCAGGCGACGCCCGAATAGAGCACCTGGTCGGCCATCGCGAAGGCGTCGGCGAAGGTGGTCTTCTCGTTGGCGACCCGGAACAGGTTCTGGTTCGGGATGATCAGGAGCGTGTCCACCACCTTGTGCAGCTCGGCGATGCCGGACTCGGCGGTGCGCATGCGCCGCTGGCCTTCGAAGTGGAACGGCTTGGTCACCACGCCGACGGTGAGGATGCCCATCTCGCGCGCGGTCTTGGCGATCACAGGGGCGGCACCGGTGCCGGTGCCGCCGCCCATGCCGGCGGTGACGAACACCATGTTGGCGCCGGAGAGATGGTCGCGGACCTCGTCGATCACCTCCTGCGCGGCGGCGGCGCCGACGTCGGGCTGGGAGCCTGCGCCGAGGCCCTGCGTGACCTGGGTGCCCATCTGGATGATGCGCTGCGCCTTCGACATCGTGAGCGCCTGCGCGTCGGTGTTGCCGACGACGAAATCGACGCCCTGCAGGCCAGCCGTGATCATGTTGTTGACCGCGTTACCGCCTGCTCCACCAACGCCGAACACAGTGATGCGAGGCTTCAGCTCGTGAATGTCTGGGGGAGTAAGGTTGAGTGCCATGTTCGCCTCTCGATCACGCGCGCGTGAGTTCGCCCCGGCCGGTGGCCGCGGGAGTTGGTGAAAATCGTATGGTGCGGAAAACAGTCACTAAAAGCCCTCGCGAAGCCATCTTCCGACCTTTCCGAAATAGCCGTCAGTCCCTGTCTTGAGCTGCCGCGTATGCCGCGGTTCGACGTGTTCAAGGTGCGCGTATTGGGGATAGACCAGAAGCCCGGTCGGCACCGCGAATGAGGCGGTCTTCGCCTCGCTGGGCAGCCGGCCGAAGCCGAGGGGTCGGCCGATCCGCACCGGGCGGCCGAGAATCTGGGTGGCGAGTTCGGGAATGCCGGTGAGCTGCGAGGCGCCGCCGGACAGCACCACGCGCGCCTTGGGCTCCGCTGCAAAGGGCGAATCCGCAAGCCGGTCCCGGACCATCTCGAAAATCTCCTCGACGCGGTGCCGGACGATGTTTGCGATCGTGGCACGGGATACGATCTGCGGAATATCCCGCTCGTTGTCGCCGGCCGTAGGCACAGACATCAACTCGCGCGCGTCCGACCCGCCGGTCAGCACCGTGCCATATAACGTCTTGATTCGCTCGGCATCCGCAATGCATGCCGAGAGGCCGCGCGCAAGGTCCATGGTGACGTGGTGGCCGCCGACCGCGAACCCGGAAGCGTGCACGAACCGTCCGCCGGAATAGATCGCGATGGTGGTGGTGCCAGCCCCCATCTCGACCACGGCGGCACCGAGATCGGCCTCGTCGTCGGTGAGGACCGAAAGCCCGGCAACATACGGGCTCGCCGCCATGGCTTCGACATTGAGATGACAGCGTTCGACCACGAGCATCAGGTTCCGCGCAACGGTGGCGTCCGTGGTCACGACGTTCATCTCGACGCCGAACCGCCGGGCCAGCATCCCCCGGGGATCCCGGATACCCTTGACGCCATCGAGCGAGTAGCTGACCGGCAGCGCGTGCAGCACGGTGCGGCCCTCGCCGGTGGCGTGCCGCATACCGGCGGAGATCACCCGGCCGGCGTCGGCGGCAGTGACCGCGCCGCCGCGCAGATCGGCGGCGGCCTCGATCATCTGGCCCATGGGCCGGCCGCCGGCGACCGGCAGCAGGACCGATTCGACCCGGACCTTGGCCATGCGTTCGGCCAGCGCCACGGCCTGGCGCACTGCCTGCTCGCATTCGGCGAGATCGACCACCGCGCCGGCCTTCATGCCGCGCGCCTGGATCTGGCTGTAGCCGATCAGCTCCACGGCGTGGCTGCGTCCGCGGAAGGCGTCGCTCGGCGTGCATGGCTTCAGCCGCGCGATCATGCAGGCGACCTTGCTGGTGCCGATGTCGAGCGAGGCGACCAGCGCCGTGCGCTTCTGCGGCATCGGCCGCGTCTTCGGGGTCTGGGCGTGATTGAGACCGGTCATGCGGCGTCCCCGGTCTTTTTCTTCTTGGGCTTGAGCAGATCCTCGCGGGCCTTGGCGGCATCGTCCGAGAGCTGCACCGTGACCCGGTCGGGCAAGCGCATGTCGACCGCGACGATGTCGCGGGAGAACAGTTTTTCTTCCTGATCGAGTCGGCTGAGCGCCGCCAGCGCGTTGCCGACATCATGTTCAGGCAGGCGGACGTCGAGACCATCCTTCAGGCGCAGATTCCAGCGGCGCTGGCCGACATAGATCATGGCCTGGGTGACGCTGCGCACCTGCGGATAGCGCGACAGCAGCGCGAGAAAATCCCGCGCCCGGGTTTCGGCGCCCTTGCCGACCACCAGCGGCAGGGTCAGGAAGCGTCCCGACACGTAGGGCTCGAGCACCGCGCCGTCCTCGGCGATCACCGAAAGCCTTCCGTCCTGCTGCCACAATGCGAAGGCGGAACGCTCGACGATGTCGATCTGCAGCGCGCCGGGATAGAATTTGAGCACGGTGGCTTCCGCGATCCACGGATTGGCCTTCAGCCGGTCGCGCACGGCAGCGGCATCGAGGAACAGCAACGACGTGCGGCCATTGATGCCGCCGACCGCCAGCACCTCGTCCTGGCTCAGCTGCTTGCGGCCGTTGATCGCGACCGAGGTGATCCGGAAGCCGACCGAATTGGCGAGCGCGTTGCGGCTGTCGCTGAAAGCTGTGCTCAGTTCCTCGACATGGCCGCCCCTGATGATGCCGAAGGCGGCGCTGGCGAGCATGAGCAGCACGGTGGCGGCGACGCCGGCGCGATGCGGCACGTGGCGCTCGACCCACAGCACCAGGCGCGGCGACGGCTGGCGTTCGATCACGGGGTTGGACGCCGACCTGAGCGGAGGCTTGTAGGTACTCTTGAGCGTGATCTTGGACGCAATCTCGGACGCAATCCTGGACCAGCGGCGATCGACATGCTCGCGCAGCAGCACGGCCGCGCCAATCGCGGCCGCCTTCAGGTCGGCTTGGGGCCCCAGCGATCGCAGCGATCGGGCGAGGCGTCCTGCAGCATCCATTGCACGAGCTCGTCAAATACGGTGCCCGCAAATACTTCGCGGGTTATTGGCACACGCCAGATGACATTGCGGCCGCGCCGGGGCTCAAGTTCGCGAAGGCAGTGAAGGCCTCCCTTTCCCTCAAGGTGCCGACTGAAAGCGGAAATCCGCAGGCAGCCCGCATCCCGGCAGCCGAATGTCATGCGCCGCCGCGTTAACCTTCTGACGTCCTGGTAAACAAAGGGTAAAACCCGGGGCAGACAGGTTATTTTTCCAGCGCGCCGTGAGGCATTTGCTGCGAAATGTTAAGGATTTTACCGACCGGCCTTTTGCCGGGTTCCGGTTCCACCGGGTTCCATGGCCTGCCCGCTATCTCTGCGCGCGCCGCGCGGCAAGCGCGATCTGCTGGTGCAGGAAATCGGCAAATCCGATGCCGTGCGCCCTCAGCGCCTTCGGATAGAGCGAGGCCTTGGTCAGGCCCGGCAAGGTGTTGGTTTCGAGATAGACGAGCCCCTGCTCCGAGACGATGAAATCGCTCCGCGAATAGCCGCCGCAGGACAGCGCCCGATGGGCTTTCATTGCCTCGTCCATGAGTGCCGCGGTGACCTCGGGCGCGAAGCGGCCGGGGCAGATCTCCTGGGTCGACTTCAGGAGATATTTGGCGGCGTAGTCGAAATTGCCATCGCCCGGCACGATCTCGATCGGCGGCAGCGCCAACATCGTGCCGTCGGGTTGCTCCAGCACGCCGCAGGTCGCTTCCACGCCGGCGACGAACGGCTCGATGACGTATTCCTCGGTCTTCGCCGCATTGCGGACGGCGACCAGATCCTGCTTCGCGTTGACGAAGATCAGGCCGTAGCTCGACCCGTCATGGGTCGGCTTGGCAATCAGTCGGCCATATTCGGCGAATGCCTGCTCGATGTCC
>NZ_JAFAVV010000005.1 GCF_019242285.1 Bradyrhizobium sp. | reverse complement strand
ACCACTAGCGCGAAGCCGAGCACGGCAACAAAGAACAGCGATATGCGCGCGATGCCAGACGCGACCGCCGGCGAGACCAGAGCCACCGCGACCAGTGCGCCGAGGAAAGCGAGCCAGCCAATCGTGATGTGGGAATAGCGCACATGCCAGCGCGAGAGATTGAGATAAGCGAACAGGAACACCAGCAGCGTCGCGGCAAGGATCGCTTCGCCCGCGGAGCGCCAGACGCGCTCGGCGTTGTTCGACATGTCCAGCACCTTGCCCCAGAAGCCGAAGTCGACGCCGATATAGACCAGCACCGCCCAGGCGAGGGCGGCGGCCGGGAACATGATCGAGCCCTTGACCACGAACAGGATGGTCAGCACCAGTGCCAGCAGGCCGGAAATGCCGATCACGATACCCTGGTACAAAGTGAAGGAGTTGACCTTGTCCTTGTAGGCGTCGGGCTCCCAGAGATAGAGCTGCGGCAGCCTGTCGGTGCGCAACTCGGCGACGAAGGTGATCACCGCGCCGGGGTCGAGGGTGATGCGGAACACGTCGGCGGTCGGGCTCTCCTGGCGGTCCGGACGGTCGCCGGTCGAAGGGGTGATGGTGGCGATTCGCGACAGGCCCAGGTCGGGCCACAGCAGGCCCGATCCGACCACGCGGTAATGCGGCGCGACGATCAGGCGGTCGAGCTGGTCGTCGGTGTTGTTGGCGAGCGCGAACACCACCCAGTTCTGGCCGCCCTCGCGAGCCCGCACCTCGATGCGACGGACGATGCCGTCGGTGCCGGGCGCGGTCGAGACCTGGATGCGGTCAGTGTCGCTGTGCTGGTGCTCGAGAATGCCCGTCAGGTCGATCGCGGGCGCGTCGCCGCGGACGCTGACCGCGTCAAGCGCAAATGCCGGCGAAGCGGCAACAAGCATCATGAGGCCCAGCACAGGGAGCGCCAGGCACCTGATCAGGCGCAATGTCAGTTCTCCGCGTTCGGCGGTTCGGTCGCCAACCGATCATTGCCACGAATATGAGCAAAATCAAAGCGCTTCGGAACGTGCCTCGATGCTGTGGCTCAGACTGCTAACACAATTTTGCCAATATGTTCGGAGGTCTCCATGCGCCGGTGCGCATCCACGGCCTTTTCCAGCGGGAATGTGCTGTCCATCAGGGGTTTTATCCGCCCATCGCGCAGCAACGGCATCACCTTCGCCTCGATGGCGGCGACCATCGCCGCTTTATCCGCATTGCTACGGGGACGCAGGGTCGAGCCGGTATGGATGAGTCGTTTCACCATTAATTTGGAGAAATTGGTGGTCGCCTTGGGCGAACCGCCGAGGAAGGCGATCTGCACGATCCGGCCGTCGACGGCGGCCGCGTCATAGTTGCGGTCGATGTAGTCGGCCCCGACCATGTCGAGGATGACGTCGGCGCCGGCACCCGCGGTCGCGGTCTTCACCTCGGCAACGAAGTCCGCGGTCTTGTAGTTGATGGCGCGGTCGGCGCCGAGTTTCGTGCACGCATCCGCCTTGTCCTGCGAGCCGACCGTGACGATCACCTTGGCGCCAAAAGCCTTGCCGAGCTGGATCGCCATGGTGCCGATGCCGTACGAGCCGCCATGCACGAGAAGCGTCTCGCCGGTCTTCAGCGCGCCGCGCTCGAACACGTTGTGCCAGACCGTCATCAATGTTTCCGGCAGCGCGCCCGCTTCCAGAATGGAAAGCGCGGGCGGCACCGTGATCGCCTGGGCGTCCTGAGCGAGGCAATATTGCGCATAGCCGCCGCCCGCGACCAGCGACATCACCTTGTCGCCGAGCTTGTGCCGTCCGGCGTTGCTGCCGAGCGCCACCACCTCGCCCGCGACCTCGAGCCCGGGCAGGTCGCTCGCGCCGGGCGACGGCGGATAGGAACCGGAACGCTGCGCCACGTCGGGCCGGTTGACGCCGGCCGCCATCACCTTGATCAGGATCTGGTCGGCGCCGGGCGCGGGGACGGCGCGGGTCTCCGGCACCAGCACCTCGGGACCGCCCGGCTTGCTGATGGCGACGACGGTCATTTGCGCGGGCAGCTTTTCCATGGTGATTTGTCCTTCGCGGAGGGCCGTGAGGACTGCTTAGCCAGCCGTATCGGACCTGGCAACCGCAGGCCTTCGTCGACGGTTTCAACACAGGGGAGCACGCCATGGCGATCGAGGACGACGACAAGCCGAGGAGGAAGGTCAGCCACGAGATCGGGCAGGACCTGTCGCTGTTGTCGGTCGAGGAATTGACCGAGCGCATCGCGCTCCTGACCGGCGAGATCGCGCGGCTCGAGGCGGCGGTGACCAAGAAGCGTGTCTCGCGCGACGCTGCCAACAGCATCTTCAAGTCATGAGGCGTGAGCGCAAAAAAAGAGCCGCCGTTTCCGGCGGCTTTTGAAGTTGATAACAGGGAGGCGTCAAACAGAGTGGACAGGAGCCACTCGGTGTCCAAACGAGGACGGTGTCAGTCATAAACGCGAAAGCTTAATCGATCGTAAACGCGCGCATTTTTTTAAGGACTGTTAGCCATGTGGGTCATTGACCCACTGTGAAGGCATGAAGCGGATGGTCGGGAACTCTTTTCCGCCAAGGTCTGCGTATCGATAGCGGGGCCTCGGCCAGCGGATCAGGCGCATCGGCTGGAAACCATAAAAAGCCTTGCCGCTGGACTCTCGACCCCGGCCGGGCAATGATTTGTTCATCATAATCCGGCGCAAGTGCCGGTAAACGTAGCGTGCGGCGTCAAAGGGGCGTTAACCATGTCAGAGCGGTTGCAGAGCGGCAGCGCATTGGTCCAGTTCAGTGAAAGGCTGACCAATTCGGCTGCGTTTGCCAGTTTGTTCCGGGAGGGCATGGACCTCGTGGAAGAGACCGCCGCCTACCTCGACGGCGCCGGCCGCACCGAGGCCAAGACGCTCGATCGCGCCGCGAGCCTGACCTACGCCACCGAAAGCATGCGCCTGACCACCCGGCTGATGCAACTCGCCTCGTGGCTCTTGCTGCATCGCGCGGTGAAGGAAGGCGAGATGACGCTCACCCAGGCCAACCGCGAGAAGACCAAGGTCAAGCTCTCGGCCGCCGATCCCGGTCCGACCGACATGCTGGAGAAGCTGCCGCAGCAATTGCAGGACCTGATCGCCCGCTCGATGAGCCTGCAGTCGCGGGTGCGCCGGCTCGACATCACGATCCATACCCCGCCGGCCGAGCGCCAGCCGACCGGCAATCCGCTGGTACCGCAGCTCGACCGCCTGAAGGCCGCGTTCGAGCGATAAGGGCGGCAATTTTTCGTCTGCCTCGGTCATTGCAAGCGAAACAATCCATACTTCCGCTGAGGAAGCATGGATTGCTTCGTCGCTGCGCTTCTCGCAATGACGAAGTTCGTCGTGACGGGGTCGCCAAACGAAAAACGCCCCCGATCAGGGGCGTTTTGCTTAATGTAGGAGACCGGCCAATGGCCGCTCACTCCTTCTTGAGGAAACCCGAAAACTTCTTCTGGAAGCGCGACACGCGGCCGCCGCGGTCGAGGATCTGCTGCGAGCCGCCGGTCCAGGCCGGGTGCGACTTGGGATCGATGTCGAGGTGCAGCTTGTCGCCCTCCTTGCCCCAGGTCGAACGGGTCTGATACTCGATGCCGTCGGTCATTACGACCGTAATCGTATGATAGTTCGGATGAATTTCGGCCTTCATGGAATGTCCTCGAGGCGGCCTTCGCCTCTCTTTGATCTTCTGCAAGAATAGGGATTTGGCGGGCTCTATACCGTAGCCCTCTGCCCAAAACAAGCCGAGGCCCTTGAATATCTTGTCTGATTTGCGGGGGCACGCGGCCGAGCCTATCTCGGGCGGGTCAAGCGATGGATGAGTCTCAATGAGCGCAGTCGAACAGCTCGAACCAGAGGATGGTCGGGGCCACCCCGTCCCGGAGCCCGCGGTGACCGGAATTGCCGCCGCCGCCGAGGCGGCGTTGCCAAAAAGCCGGGCGCGGCTGCGGCCGCTGCTGGCGCTTTCGCCCTACATCGCGCGCTACCGCGGCCGCGCCATCCTGGCCTTCATTGCGCTGGTCGTCGCCGCAGTGACGACGCTGCTGGTCCCGGTCGCGGTGCGGCGGATGATCGATTTCGGCTTCACGCCGCGCGGCATTGCGCTGATCAACAGCTATTTCAGCGTCATGATCGCGGTTGTGGCCGTGCTTGCGCTCGCCAGCGCCTCGCGCTATTACCTGGTCATGACCATCGGCGAGCGCATCGTCGCCGATCTCAGGCGCGACGTGCTCGCGCATCTGATGTCGCTGTCGCCGTCGTTCTTCGATGCCGCACGCTCCGGAGAATTGGTCTCGCGGCTCACCGCCGACACCACCCAGATCAAGGCGGCGGCCGGCGCCTCGATCTCGGTCGCGTTGCGCAATTTGATGCTGTTCGTCGGCGCGGTGGCGATGATGGTGATCACGAGCCCGCGCCTTTCCGGTCTGGTGCTGCTCGCGATTCCCCTGATCGTGATGCCGCTGGTGGCGTTCGGCCGCTGGGTCAGGCGGCTGTCGCGCACCGCCCAGGATACGCTCGCCGATGCCACGGCCTATGCCTCCGAGCTGGTCGGGGCGATCCGCGTGGTGCAGGCCTATACCGGAGAGCGGCTCGCCAACGCGCGCTTCGGCAAGGAGGTCGAGCAGGCCTATGAGGCCGCGCGCCTCTCGACCAAGGCGCGCGCGGTGCTGACCGCGATCATCATCTTCATCGTCTTCACCAGCGTGGTCCTGATTCTCTGGATCGGCTCGCACGACGTGCTGACCGGCACCATCAGCGCCGGGCGGCTCGGCCAGTTCGTGCTGTACGCGGCCTTCGCGGCGGCGGGCCTCGGTCAGCTCAGCGAGGTCTGGGGCGAGGTCTCGGCCGCCTCCGGCGCCGCGGAGCGGCTGTTCGAGATTCTTCACGTCGAGCCGGACATCGCGGCGCCTGCGTCGCCACGGGCGTTGCCGAAACCGGCGCGCGGCGACGTCGGCTTCGACAATGTCAGCTTCGCCTATCCGATGCGGCCCGAGGTGAAGGTGATCGACCGCGTCTCGCTGTCGGTGCGCGCCGGCGAGAAGGTCGCGATCGTCGGCCCCTCAGGCGCCGGCAAGAGCACGCTGTTTCACCTCTTGCTGCGCTTCTATGACGCTGCGTCCGGGGTGATCTCGTTCGACGGCGTGCCGGTGCGAGAGGCCGATCCGCGCGAGGTGCGCAGCCGCATCGCACTCGTGCCGCAGGAATCGGTGGTGTTCGCAGCCAGCGCGCGCGAGAACATCCGTTTCGGCCGGCCCGAGGCGACCGACGCCGAGGTCGAGCGTGCGGCCGATCTCGCGCACGCGACCGAGTTCATCCGCCGTCTGCCGGAGGGATTTGAGACCCCGCTCGGCGAGCGCGGCGTCACGCTGTCGGGTGGCCAGCGTCAGCGCATCGCGATCGCGCGGGCCATCCTGCGCGATGCGCCGCTATTGCTGCTCGACGAAGCCACCTCGTCGCTCGACGCGGAGTCGGAGACGCTGGTGCAAACCGCGCTGGAGGAATTGATGCGCCACCGCACCACGCTGGTGATCGCGCATCGGCTGGCCACGGTGCTGTCCTGCGACCGCATCCTGGTGCTGGACCAGGGCCGCATCGTCGAGCAGGGCACCCACGCCTCGCTGGTTGCCTCCAACGGACTCTACGCGCGATTGGCGCGGCTGCAGTTCGAGGGGGCATGAAGCTACCGTCTTTTTGCGCGGCGGCAGCAAAGCACGTTTCCGAGCAATCACACCCGCGAAATATCGGGCGGGGAGGTGCAACCATGCCGCCCCCGATTGCGTTGCTTGGCGGAACTCTGCAATTGGAACCAAGTGACGGGTGACGATCATGCCATATCGCCGCGGCGGTTTTGTCCTAACGCCTCCATCGATGCTGCTCTTCGTGATCTCGCTGGTGCTGGCGCTGCTCGCGATGCTGATTCGCTACTTGCACGCGCCGGTCCCGATCATCAGCGGCTCGCACGTGTTCGACGTGCTCGCGATCGCCTATGTCGTGCTCGCGATCGGCGTGCTGTTCAGGGGAGCGTAGAGCGTTTTCGAGCGAAGTGGATACCGGTTCGCGTGAAGAAAACGCGTCAAAACAAAGAAGCTAGAGCTTCCGTTCCGATTCCATCGGAACGGAAAAAGCTCTAGGTCGAGGACGGAGCGCTTCAGCGCTCCGTCAGCTTCAGCTCGATGCGGCGGTTGCGCTTGTAGGCGTCCTCGGTGTTGCCGGTGTCGAGCGGCTGGAATTCGGCGAAGCCGGCGGCGACCAGGCGCTGCGCCGGCACGCCGAGCGAAATCATGTACTGCACCACCGAGATCGCGCGCGCCGACGACAATTCCCAGTTCGACTTGAAGATCGGGCTGTTGATCGGCCGCACGTCGGTGTGGCCGTCGACCCTGAGCACCCAGGCGATCTCGCTCGGGATCTGCTTGTCGAGATCGATCAGCCCGCTTGCGACCTTGTCGAGCTCGGAGCGCCCCTCCGGCAGCAGCGTCGCCTGCCCGGTGTCGAAGAACACTTCCGACTGGAACACGAAGCGGTCGCCGACGATGCGGATGTCGGGACGGTTGCCGAGAATGGCGCGCAGGCGGCCGAAGAATTCCGAACGATAGCGCGACAATTCCTGCACCCGCTGCGCCAGCGCGACGTTCAGCCGCTGGCCGAGATCGGCGATCTTGGTCTGCGAGTCCTTGTCGCGCTTCTCCGAGGCGTCGAGCGCCTCCTCCAGCGCTGCGAGCTGCCGGCGCAGCGCGCTGATCTGCTGGTTCAGCACCTCGATCTGCGCCAGCGCGCGGGAAGATACCTGCTTCTCCGAATCCAGCGCCTTGTTGAGCTCGGCAGTGCGGCCCGCCGCGTCGCTGCCGGCGTTGGCGAGGCCGTCATAGAGACCCTTGACGCGGTCGCGTTCCGCCACCGCCGAGGCGAGGCCTGCGCGCAATTGCGCGATCTGGTCGTCGAGCGACTGCTTGCCGAGCTTTTCCAGCGACAGCAGGTCGCTGAGCTGCGCGATCTTGGCGTTGAGCTCCTCCAGCGCCTTGTCCTTGCCGGTGACCTCCTGCGACAGGAAGAACTGCACGACCAGGAACACCGACAGCAGGAACACGATCGACAGCACCAGCGTCGACAGGGCATCGACGAAGCCGGGCCAGTAGTTGAAGCCGGATTCGGCGCGGCGGGCGCGGGCAAGGGCCATGGCAGGGCTCGCTAGGTTCGGTCGGGATGTCCCTGGAGGTTCATCCCTCAAGGTGAGTGACAGACGGCCTCGATGTTGTGGCCGTCGGGATCGAGCACGAAGGCTCCATAGTAGTTCGCATGGTAGTGCGGCCGCCGTCCGGGCGCGCCGTTGTCCCTGCCGCCGGCCGCAATGGCTTGCTCGTAGAACCGGTCGACGGTGGCGCGGTCGCCTGCGGCAAAAGCGATGTGGGCGCCGGTCTGCGCCGTGTCCTTCCGGCCGATCCAGAAGAAGGCCTTCGGCGCGATGCCGTAGCCCGCGAAGCGTTCACCTTCGGCGTACAACCGCGCGATTCCCAACGGTGCCAGTGCGCGATCGTAGAATTGCTTCGACCGTTCGATGTCGCCGACGCCGAGGGTGACGTGGTCCAGCATGCCTAGTTGTTCTCCGGCTGCCGTGCGAGCCGCTCCAGGAGCCGCTTGATCTCGCGGTTCTGCTCGCCCTGGCCGTCGGCCCATTCGCGGATCATCTGCTGCTCGGTGCGCATGTGTGCCACCAGCCCCTGGATCGCCTCGGCGAGGTTCGACATCGCGGCGGTGGCGGTGCGCGAGCTGCCGCCTTCCTCCATCGCCGTCTTCAGCTTCTCGAGCGCGACGGAGAGGTCGCCGCCGGTGCCGCCGTCGCCGCCATAATGGCGCACGGTGGTGGCGAGCCAGTCCTCGAGGTCGGTGTAGAAACGGTTCTGCGCCTGGCTGGATTGCAGGTCGAGGAAGCCGAGGATCAGGGAGCCGGCGAGGCCGAACAGCGAGGACGAGAACGAGATGCCCATGCCGCCGAGCGGCGCGGCGAGACCGCCCTTGAGCGTGTCGAACAGCGCGCCGGCATCGCCGCCGACCTTCAATTCGTCGATCACATGGCCGACCGAGCCCACGGTCTCGATCAGGCCCCAGAAGGTGCCGAGCAGTCCGAGGAAGACCAGAAGCCCGGTCATGTAGCGGGAGATGTCGCGCCCTTCGTCGAGGCGGGTCGCGATCGAATCCATCAGATGCCGCATGGTCTGCGGCGAGATCGTCATCCGCCCGGTGCGCTCGCCGCCGAGGATCGCAGCCATCGGCGCCAGCAGCGTCGGATGCCGGTCGACCGCCAGGCCGGGATCGGCGATGCGGAAGGTGTTGACCCAGGCGACCTCGGGATAGAGCCGGATCACCTGCCGGAACGACAGGATGATGCCGATCAGGGCCACGATGCCGATCAGGGCGTTGAGGCCGGGATTGGCCATGAAGGCGGTGACGATCTGCCGGTACAGCACGACCATCACCAGCGAGCACAGCACCAGGAACACCATCATCCGCACCAGGAAGATCCTGGGCGAGGACAGCTTGTTCAGTTCGATCTCCATCACGGATCGAGACGAGGGGACGGGAGGCATTTTGGCATCCATTGCGGGCAAACCGTTCTTTGGGCCGCACTATGGCACAGCGGGATCGGGAGAAAAGCAGAGATCGCCGCTCATGGCCAGCGGTGGGCGGGAAACTGGATTGAAGATCAAGGCGGGGACACGCACATGGCGATCAGCACGATTATGTTTAACGGGAAGGATCGGGCGTACTTATGACTGTCCTCGATTTTGAGGCACAAGGGCCGTCGCGCCGGCGTTGTCGGCGCGGATGATTGCACGCGATCGTCGCCGCAGCGATTGCGGGTCGAGCGTGCATCCCCAGTTGAGGCTTTGCGATGGCGGGATTGTGTCAATGTGCGAAGCTTGTTTATCGATGATTGGCCTCATCACGGCAACCTGGCGCAAGGGCCCAATCTGCGGTGCATTGTCATCGCACCGCGCCCCTTCCGCCTTGCGTCGCATCGCGGCCCGATTGGACGCCGATCGCAGGATGCGCCGCCGCGGCCAGCCGCGACTCACAATCAGGTGAGGCGCCGGAACGTCCGCTGATTTCAAGGAGATCGTGGCGTGTGACATTGGGCCGCGACGGTTCGTGTTGCGCCGCAATAGCAGCCGTTTATCTTCCATCCATGTCGGCCGGTTTGAGCCGCGGCGCGGACGCTGTTCCGTCCTTGCAAAGCTCGATTCGCCGGACGAATTCGGCGCGATCATCCTGCGCGCCAATGCCGACGGCTCGACGGCGCGGCTGCGCGACGTCGCCCGCATCGAGATTGGCGGCATGAGCTACCTGTTCAACACCCGCCTCAACGGCAAGCCGACGGCGGGCCTCTCGGTGCTGCTGTCGCCGACCGGCAATGCGCTGGCGACGGCGAGGGCCGTGGAGTCGAAAATGAAGGAGCTGGCGGCTTCTTCCTGGCCCTGCGCTTCCGCCCCATCATCATGACTGGCCTCGCCTTCGTCTGCGGCGTGATCCCGATGACCATCGCCAACGGCGCCGGCGCCGCCAGCCAGCAGGCGCTCGGCACCAGCGTGATGGGCGGCATGGTCGCAGTCGTGATCCTCGCGCTGTTGATGGTGCCGGTGCTCTTCGTCGTGGTGCAGCGCCGGCTCGCCGGAGATCGGGAGAAGGCGACCGAGAAGCGGGAGGCGTATGGGCCTGCGGCGCCGGCGCAGGGCACAGTGAAATGAGCTGAGATCAGACAAGCGATGCGCGACATTTCGCCGAGCTCGTGCTAACTTCACCCTAGTAGTGGTCATCCGCAACGAGAGAGGCGCGATGTCTCGACCCGTCATTTTCACGATTTCCGCGGCCTGGGACGACGAAGCCTCGGTCTGGAGTGGACATTGCGACGACATTCCCGCTGCAGCCGACGCGCCGACGCTCGATGAGCTCCTGGACAAAATCTCGGCGATGGCGCTCGATCTCTTGCCGGACAATCATCCTGACATCGATCCTCAGTCGCTATTCCTTCAGATCACGGCCCTGCGCGAGGCCGAGCCCGCCACGAGCTGAATGGCCCCACAATTCGATCGCGTCTTGCGGGAGTTGCTGAAGGCTGCTGGCCGCACGATGGTGCGTCAGGGAAAAGGTAGCCACGAGATATGGCACAGCCCGATTACAAAACGCAACTTTGCAGTACCCGTCGGAATTCCCAGCCGACACACGGCCAACGCCATTCTGCGTCAGGCGGGGTTGCCCGAGGCGTTTTGAACTGGCCGCAATTCCAGTCTGCTACTTCCCCGCCGCCTTCAGCATCTTCACCAGTTCGCCATGCACGAACTCGTTGCCGCACACCACGTGCCCGCTTCGGAGCGCGTCGTCCTTGCCGTCGATGCCGCTGACCATGCCACCGGCTTCGCGGATCATGATCTGGCCGGCCGCGATGTCCCAGGGCTGCAGGTTGCGCTCCCAGTAGCCGTCGAGCCGGCCGGCGGCGACGAAGGCGAGGTCGAGCGCGGCGGCGCCGAACCGGCGCAGGCCCGCCACCTTGTCCTGGATCGCGATCATCTCGGCGCGGAACTCCGCGTGGTCGCCGCGGCCGATATGCGGCAGGCCGCAGGCGATCACGCACTCATTGAGCTTGCGGCGGCCGGCGACGCGCAGCCGCTGGTCGTTGAGGAAGGCGCCCTTGCCGCGCTCGGCGATGTAGAGCTCGTCATTGGCGGGATTGTAGATGACGCCGGCGATGATGGTGTCCTCGCGCTGCAGCGCGATCGAGATCGCGAATTGCGGGATGCCGTGCAGGAAATTGGTGGTGCCGTCGAGCGGGTCGACGATCCAGGTGTGGCTCTTGTCGGTGCCGTCGCGCGTGCCGCCTTCCTCGCCGATGAAGCCGTAGCCGGGCCGCGCCTTGGCGAGGTCGGTGTAGAGCATCTCCTCGGCGCGCTTGTCGGCGAGCGAGACGAAATTCGCCGGCCCCTTCAGCGAGACCTGGAGGTGCTCGATCTCGTTGAGATCATGCTTGAGGCTGCGGCCGGCGCGGCGCGCAGCCTTGACCATGACGTTGATGAGAGCGGAATGCAGCATTGGAAAATCGCTTCCACGGCGGTGGTGCGCTGCCTCTCCCTGGGGAGAGGGCGGGGGTGAGGGGATACGGTCTCAGTGGGGTTCGACCCCCTGACCCGGCGTTGCGCGCCGACCTTCCCCGCAGGGGAGAGGTGAAACGGAGTGTGGGGTGCCCTGCGCGCGCGGCGGCGTCAAGCTCATTTGTTGGCGAGATTGCCGAACCAGCGCCGCACCAGCGTCTCGACCTTGGCCCGATCCTGGTCGCTCAGCTCGGCATATTGCGCGTCGAGCACCGGGTCGCCATTGCCCGCGGTCTTGGCGATCTGGTGCCATTTGAAACCTTCGATCTTGTCCATCGGCACGCCGAGACCGGCGACCAGCACATGGGCCAGCCTGTTCTGCGCGATCGCGCTGTTCTGCCGGGCAGCCTTGCGCAGCAGCTCGACGGCGGCCGCCTCGTTCTTCGGCGTGCCGGTGCCGTTGTAGAGCGCGATGGCGTATTCGACCTCGGCATCGAGATTGTCCGCCAGCGCCGCGGCCTGCAAGAGCTGCGCGGCCTTCGCGGGGTCCTTCGCCACGCCGGTGCCCTCCTTGTAGAAGGTCGCGAGCGCGTATTGCGCTTCCGAATTGCCGGCATCGGCGGCGATGCGAAGCAGCTCGGCGGCGCGCATCAGGTCCTGCGGCAAGGTCTGGCCGTCGAGATAGAGCAGCGCCAGATTATAGGCCGCCTTGGGTTCGCCGAGCTTGGCCGCCGAGGCCAAGAGCTTGACCGCGGCATCCTTGTCCACCGTGCCGCCGCGGCCGGCGATCTTCATCATGGCGAGCGCGAACATCGCCTCGCGGTCGCCGGCATCGGAGGCGCGCTTGTACCAGTCATCGGCCTTGGCGTAGTCGCGCTTGACGCCGAGCCCGTTGGCATAGAGCTCGCCCAGCATC
>NZ_JAFAVV010000654.1 GCF_019242285.1 Bradyrhizobium sp. | reverse complement strand
GCCGGCCTGGTCCGCGAGCGCGCCGATGCATTGCTGGCCTCCGCAGTCGACGATCCGACCGATCCCTTCTCGCTGGTCAGGCTCGACGGCGACGAACTCGCCGCCGAGCCGTCCAGGCTGGTCGACGAGGCCTTGACCGTGCCGCTGTTCGGCGGCCGGCGGGCGATCCGTGTCCGGACCGGTTCGCGCAGCTTTGCCTCCGGCGTCGAGACGCTGGCGGAAACGCCGGTGAAGGATTGCCGCATCGTGATCGAGGCCGGCGACCTCAGGCCGGATCACCTGCTGCGCAAGGCGTGCGAGCGCGCCAAGACCGCGGTCGCGATCGGCTGCTATCCGGACGGCGAGCGCGATCTCGCCAAGCTGATCGACGACGAGCTGCGGCTGGCGAAACTGCGGATCGCGCCGGATGCGCGCGCGGCACTGACCGCGCTGCTTGGCGGCGACCGCCAGGCCTCGCGCAACGAGTTGCGCAAGCTGACGCTGTTCGCTCATGGCGAGGGCGAGGTGACGCTCGACCATGTCATGACCGTCGTCGCCGATGCCTCCGAGCTGAAGCTCGACCCGATCGTCGACGGCGCCTTTGCCGGCCGGCCCGAACTGGTCGAGACCGAGTTCGCCAAGGCGATGGTCGCCGGCACCTATCCCGGCCTGATCATCGCCTCGGCGCAGCGGCAGGCGGCCTGGCTGCACAAGTCGGCGCTTTCGCTCGGCGAAGGCGCGCCGCTCTCGTCCCTGCTCGAGGGCGGCTATCCGCGGCTGCATTTCTCGCGCAAGCCGATGGTCGAGATCGCGCTGCGCAACCTCTCGGTGGGCCGGTTGGCCGCGAGCATCGAGCAGCTCGCGACCGCCGCGCTGGAGATGCGCAAGCAGACCGCGCTCGCCGCCGTGATCGCGCAACGCGCCCTGCTCGCGATCGCGGTGAACGCGCGGCGGCGGGGATGACGACGTTGCGGCAGTCCGCGTCGCCGTCAGGCGCTGCGCTCGAGCCGGCGCATCACCTCGTCGAGCTGCTCGAGGTTGCGGTAGTTGATCTGGACGGACCCGCCGGGATCGCGGTGGTTGACGCTGACGCTCAGCCCGAGCGCATCGCTGACCCGCTTCTCCAACGCCACGGTGTCGGGGTCCTTGCTCTTGCCGCCACCGCCGGCGCGCGCCTTCTGCGGCTTGCGCTCCGGCACGCCCGCCTCGTGCGCGAGCGCTTCGGTCTGACGGACGTTGAGACCCTCGTCGACGATGCGCTTGGCGGCGGCGAGTGGATCGGGCACGCCGATCAGCGCCCGGGCGTGGCCGGCCGAGAGCTGGCCGTTGGCGATGAAGGCCTGCACCTGCGCCGGCAGCTTGGTCAGCCGCATCATGTTGGCGACATGGCTGCGGCTCTTGCCGACGGCCTTGGCGATGTCTTCCTGGCTGCGCTTGAACTCGTTGGCGAGCGCATGATAGCCCTGCGCCTCTTCCATGGGGTTGAGGTCTTCGCGCTGCACGTTCTCGATGATCGCGAACTCCAGCGCGTCGCTGTCGCTGATGTCGATCGGCACGACCGGCACTTCGTGCAGGCCCGCGAGCTGCGAGGCACGCCAGCGCCGCTCGCCGGCAATGATCTCGTAGCGGTCCTGCGCTCCCTTCACCGGGCGCACCACGATCGGCTGGATCACGCCGTGCTGCTTGATCGATTCGGAGAGCTCGGCGAGCTCGGCATCGGCAAAGCTGCGGCGCGGATTGCGCGGATTGGGTTTGAGGAATTCGATCGGCACCTTGCGCTGGCTGCGCGGCCGTTCGACATGGGCGGCCTCGCCGCCAACATCGCCGATCAGGCTCGCGAGACCGCGGCCCAGTCGCGAACCGGTTTCTTTGGCCATCGCCATATCCCGTCAGTGCGGCCGCAGATCGCGCTCGCGCTGGATCACCTCGGTCGCGAGCTTCAGATAGGCCTCGCTGCCGGGGCATTTGAGATCGTAGACCAGGACCGGCTTGCCATAGGATGGCGCCTCCGAGATGCGCACGTTGCGCGGGATCATGGTGTTGTAGACCTTGGCGCCCATGAACTGCCGCACGTCGGCGACCACCTGGTTGGACAGATTGTTGCGGGAGTCGAACATCGTGAGCACGATGCCGTGGATCGACAGGTTCGGGTTCAGCGTCGAGCGCACCTGCTCGACCGTCTGCAGCAATTGCGACAGACCTTCGAGCGCGAAGAACTCGCATTGCAACGGCACCAGGATCGCATCCGACGCCGCCATCGCGTTCACGGTCAGCAGGTTGAGCGAGGGCGGACAATCGATCAGCACATAGGTGTAGTCCGCCTCCGGCGAGACGTTGTTGTTGAGGCCGGCGATCGCATCGCGCAGCCGGAAGGCACGGCCCGGCGTCGATCCAAGCTCGAGCTCGAGACCGGAAAGATCCATCGTCGAGCAGGCGATGTGCAGCCGCGGCACGGCCGTGACCACGATCGATTCGCGCAAGGGTGCCTCGCCGACCAGTACGTCATAGGTCGAGCAGCTCCGGTTGCGGCGGTCGATGCCAAGGCCGGTGGAGGCATTGCCCTGCGGATCGAGGTCGACGATCAGCACCCGCTCGCCGATCGCGGCCAGCGCGGTGCCGAGGTTGATGGCGGTCGTGGTCTTGCCGACTCCGCCCTTCTGGTTGGCCAGCGCCAGGATGCGTGGATGCCCCTCCGGCTGAGGCGCTCTATCCTCTTGATATATTTCATCAATTGTGGTCATGCGCGAACGCCATTTTTGCCCCGGCGAACTACCTGCGTCGCTCGATGTGGTCGAGTTCGACGATCCAGCCTTGTCCACCCGTACGGCTGGCATGAAGATGCGGCGTGATATTCCAATACTTAGTAGCTTCGGTCAATTCTGCCTCTACATCTTGGCCCTTGAGAAACAGCGCTTTCGCACCTCTTCTCACCACCGGCTCCGCAAACCCAATCAATTGATGTAACGGAGCCAGCGCGCGGGCTGTGACGCAATCGACCGGATCATCCAACCTGTCCACAATATCTTTGATGTCAGAAAAATGCACGCGTCCGGGCGCATTAGTCACGCGAATTGCTTCGCGCAGGAACGCAGCCTTCTTTGCGTTGCGCTCAATCAGATGCACGACTGCCCCCGGCGTCTCGGCCAATGCGCAGGCGAGCACGACGCCGGGAAAGCCGCCTCCGCTGCCGAGATCGAGCCAGGTCTTTGCGGTTGGCGCAAGCGCAAGGAGCTGGAGCGAATCAGCGACGTGGCGGGTCCAGAGATGAGGGAGAGTCGACGGCGCGACCAGATTGGTCTTGGCCTGCCACTCGCGCAGCAGCGCGAGATATCGGTCCAGCCGTACTTCTGTTTCGCGCGAAACGGGCGTCAGTGCGAGCGCGGTTACCTTGCCGGATTGATCCGATGACGCCTGTCCTCGATCTGCCTGCTCCGGTGGAGATGCCGATCGTTTCACGTGAAACGTTCCCTCAGGCCGAAGCGCGCGACGTTGTCTTGCGAGCCTCACGCCGCAGATATGCAGCCAGAATTCCGAGCGCGGCGGGTGTCATACCGTCAAGCCGACCTGCCTGGCCCACGGTCCAGGGGCGGGCCGCGGCAAGCTTGCCGCGCACCTCGTTGGAGAGCCCAGGCACCAGGCTGTAGTCGATGTCCCCGAGCACGAGACCTTCGTCGCGCCGGAAGGCCTCGACGTCGGCGCGCTGGCGGTTCAGGTACACGTCGTACTTGGCGTCGATTTCGAGATGGATTGCGATGGCAGGATCGACGGCTGCAAGCTCCGGCCAGATCGCCCGCACCTCGGGCCAGCCCACCTCGGGATAGGCCAGCAGTTCAAAGGCCGAGCGGCGCTGACCATCCCTGTTCAGCGCGAGCCCATGCCGTGCAGCTTCATTCGGCGTCAAACTCAGCGACTTGGCGAGCGACCTGGCGGTATCGAGCGCGGACATCTTGGCGCGATGCCGAGCGGATCGCGCGGTGCCGACGCATCCCAGCGCGATGCCCTTGTCGGTCAGGCGCTGGTCGGCATTGTCGGCGCGCAGAGTCAACCGATACTCCGCGCGAGACGTGAACATCCGGTAGGGTTCGGTGATGCCGCGGGTGACGAGATCATCGATCATGACGCCGAGGTAGCCGTCGGCGCGGTCGAACACGATCGGGGATGAACCGCCGGCGCTGCGCGCGGCATTCAGTCCGGCGACCAGCCCCTGGGCGGCGGCTTCCTCATAGCCCGTGGTGCCGTTGATCTGTCCAGCCAGGAACAGGCCACGCAGCCTGCGCGTCTCAAGGGTCGGATCGAGCTCGCGGGGATCGACGTGGTCATACTCGATGGCGTAGCCCGGCCGCACCATCCGCACGCGCTCAAGTCCGGGAACGGTCGGCAGGATCGCGAGTTGGACCTCCTCCGGCAGCGAGGTCGAGATGCCGTTCGGATAGACCGTCGTGTCGTCGAGCCCCTCGGGCTCAAGAAATATCTGGTGCCCGTCGCGATCGCCGAACTTGACGATCTTGTCCTCGATGGAGGGACAATAGCGCGGCCCGGTGCTCTTGATCTGGCCGGAGTACATTGGCGAGCGATGCACATTGGCTCGGATCAGCTCATGCGTTGCAGGCGTGGTCCGGGTGATGCCGCACTGGATCTGTGGCGTCGCGATGCGATCGGTCATGATCGAGAACGGCTCAGGTGGATCATCGCCTGGCTGCATCTCGACCGCGGCCCAGTCGATGGTGGTGCCGTCGAGCCGTGGCGGCGTCCCCGTCTTCAGACGTCCCAGCACGAAACCGGCGCGCTCGAATGAGTACGACAATCCCATGGCCGGCGCCTCGCCGACCCGGCCCGCCGGCCAGCTCTTCTCGCCGAGATGAATCAGGCCCCGCAGGAATGTTCCTGTGGTCACGACCGCCGCACCTGATTTGAATTCCCGGCCATCGGCCAGCCGAACGCCGTTGACGCGACCGTCACTCACGATCAGCTCGTCTGCCTCGCCTTCGATCACGGAGAGATTGGCGGTGTCGCGAATGGCCGCCTGCATCGCGGCGGCGTAAAGCTTGCGGTCTGCCTGCGCCCTCGGCCCACGCACCGCCGGACCCTTGCGGCGGTTGAGCACACGAAACTGGATGCCGCCGGCGTCGGCGATCCGGCCCATCAGTCCGTCGAGCGCGTCGATTTCGCGGACCAGGTGACCCTTGCCAAGCCCACCGACGGCCGGATTGCAGGACATCGCCCCGATGGTCGCAAAGCGATGGGTGACCAGAGCCGTGCG
>NZ_JAFAVV010000608.1 GCF_019242285.1 Bradyrhizobium sp. | reverse complement strand
GTGGTCGACCCCTGCTTGAATTCGGCCGGTGCTACGGTCTGTTCGATATTGCTCAAGGATCCTCGTTTCCGGTTGCGCCTCGTCGCGCGTCATGGAGCAAGCATGGTGCTGCACAGCAAACAGGCATCGGCGACAGCTCGCTGCGCTGTGCTGACAGCAACTCTCATCACGCACGCAAACTGTCCCACGAATTTTCGCGGACAGAAATAGAGCGGTTTTTCAATTGTCGTTCGTTCCGGAGTTTGATGCTGTCTTTGCGGGCGCTCGCGCGGCAAAGAATATCTTTTGATGATGGGCGCGCTTGCACCGCGACTGCGCATTGGTCAAAACAAACTGCTTTTGCGCGTGACGTGATATGAAATCTTTCGAGAGAGGCTCTCATGACAGCGACATCTCCTCGCTTTGGAATCTGGGCGGTGGTGCACGGCTCACGCGGTGCGTATCAGGATCCCGACGAGCCCTATAACGCCTCGTGGGAGCGTAACCGCGATCTCGTGCTTGCGGCGGAAGAGCTCGGCTATGACTCGACGCTGATCGCCCAGCACACCATCAATCCGCATATCGAGGATTTCGATCAGCTCGAAGCCTGGAGCGCCGCCGCTGCGATCGCCGCCTTGACGAGCCGCATCGAGATCATTGCGGCGATCAAGCCCTATCTCTATCACCCGGTCGTGCTGGCCAAGATGGCGCTCGGAATCGAGAACATCAGCCGCGGCCGCTTCGCCATCAATCTGGTCAATGCCTGGAATCGCCCGGAGCTGGAAAAGGCAGGCATTGGCTTTGCGGAACATGACGAGCGCTATGCTTACGGGCGCGAATGGATTTCCGTGGTATCCCGACTGATCGAGGGCGAACGTCTGACCTACAAGGGAAAGTATTTCGACGTCCGCGATTACATCCTTCGGCCGACGAGTCTCCATCGCCCGCGGCCGACGATCTATGTCGGCGGCGAATCCGAGCCCGCGCGCGCCCTGGTCGCCGACCACGGCGACGTCTGGTTCATCAACGGCCAGCAGCTTGAAGACGTCGCAGCACTCATTGCGAATGTCGGAGGACGGCCGCGGGCCGGCGCGCCGCCGCTGAGATTCGGCCTTTCAGCTTTCGTGGTTGCGCGCGAGACCAGCGAGCAGGCCTGGGCCGAGCATGAACGCCTGCTGGCGCTTTCGGCAAAGGACGCGCCGATGAAGGCTATTCAGCGTCAGAACACCGACCCAAAAGTCGTGATGATGCAGACAATGCAGAAGACGCCGCGTGTCGGCACCAATGGCGGCACGGCGGCCGGGCTCGTCGGCAGCTATGACGAGGTCGCGGCGCGCATCCAGGCATTCCATGCCGCCGGCATCGGACTCTTCATGCTGCAGTTCCAGCCGTTCGAGGCGGAGATGCGTCGCTTTGCGCTCGAGGTGATTCCGCGGGTGCGGCAGTCGCAGGCCGTCGTCGCGCGAGCCCCGGAACCGGCAGCGCTTTCTTAGGCTGAGGCGGCCTTGGCCACTGACCTGGCGTACCGGCTTGGAGGCTTCGCGAGGCCGAAATGGTCGCGCAACGTGGAGCCGTTATAATCGGTTCGAAACAGGCCGCGCCTTTGCAAGATCGGGACGACCTGATCGACGAAGGTTTCGAGGCCTGACGGCAAGACATCGGGCATCAGGTTGAACCCGTCGGCTGCGCCTGCCTTGAACCACGCCTCGATGTCATCGGCGATCTGCTCGGGCGTTCCGACGATGATGCGATGCCCAACGCCGCCGCCAAGGGCGCGCAGCAATTGGCGTACTGTGAGGTTGCCCCGGCGCGCCAGGCTCACCGTCCCCTGAAACATCGTGTGATTGGCATTGGGCGGCAGCGGAAGCGGATCGGGCAGGGGCTTATCGAGGTCGAGCAGGCCTGGATCGATCTGCAGCGTGCCGGCAAGGCGCGCAAGGCTGTACTCGATTGGCACGAGTTCCCAGAGCTCGTCCTGACGGCGTTTAGCTTCGGCCGCGGTGCTGCCGATGACGGTCGTGAGGCCCGGCAGGATGACGATGGAATCGCCGGACCGGCCGTAAGCCGCGGCGCGCGTGCGGAGGTCGCGCGCATAGGCAACGCCTTCGTCGATCGTTTGAGCGAGCGTGAACACCGCCTCGGCGTGGCTCGCCGCAAATTCGCGGCCATCGCTCGATCCTCCCGCCTGCACGGTGACCGGCCGTCCCTGTGGCGATCGCGGCACGTTCAACGGGCCTGCGACCGAATAGTAGTTGCCGCGATGGGAGATCGGGTGAACCTTGGCCGTGTCGACGAAGCGAGCGCTGTGCTTGTCGCCGATAAAGGCATCGTCCTCCCAGCTATCCCAGAGCGCGTGAACCACTTCCGCGAACTCCTTGGCGCGCTCGTAGCGCGCCTTGTGCTCGATCACGCCGACCAAGCCGAAATTGCGGCTCGAGGCAGCATCTGCCGTCGTGACGGCGTTCCAGCCCGAGCGGCCGCCGCTGGCATGGTCGAGCGTCGAGAAGCGGCGGGCGATGTTGTAGGGCTCGTTATAGGTCGTGGAGGCCGTCGCAATCAGGCCGATATGGGTCGTCGATGCAGCGACCGTCGCCAGCACGATGGTAGGCTCCAGCGACATGAAGGAACGATATTCGATGCGATCCGTGATGGCGGGTGTATCGGCAAGAAAGATCGCATCGAGCCTGCCGCGCTCGGCAATCTGCGCGACGCGCACATAGTGAGCGATGTCGAAGCACGCATGCGGATCGCTCTCCGGCAATCGCCAGGCGGACGCGTAAGTGCCGGAGTGCAGCAGATTGACGTTGAGGTGAAGTTGACGACCTGACATGGGCGGCCTTGCTGTCGAGGAAATGCCTCAACTAGATATCGTGCCGTAAGCGGGCGGAAAACAAACGACGGACAAACAGCGCAAAAAAGAAAAATTTGGCTCTGATTGCGCGCCGGCGGCGCAGA
>NZ_JAFAVV010000520.1 GCF_019242285.1 Bradyrhizobium sp. | reverse complement strand
AAGACCGTGGCAGGCGGAATCGTCTCGCCGCTGCTGGCCGCGGCCAGACCCGGGCAGACGCTATTGGCGCAGGCGCCGGCCGGAAAATTCCTGCTGCCGCTGGCGAATGAATTTCCGGTCGTGCTGCTGGCCGGTGGCATCGGCATCACGCCGTTCATGAGCTATCTCGAAACGCTCGCCACGCAGGCGCAGCGGCCGGAGATTCATCTCTATTACGTCGTGCCGTCGCGCATGCGCCATGCCTTCGCCGCCCGTTTGCGCGAATTGGCCGTGGCGAGGCCGGAGCTTCGCATCGTGACGCTCTATAGCCGCCCGGTGGCGTCCGACCGGCTGGGCGTGGACTATGATCGCGCCGGACGCCTGGAGTTCACCGCCATCGAGGAGAGCCTGATCCGGCGCCGCGCGAGGTTCTACCTGTGCGGTCCCGACGCGATGATGGCAGCGTTGTCCGCGGGCCTGCGCGCGAGCGGCGTGCCGGCCTTCGAGGTCTTTCAGGAACGTTTCGTCTCGCCGCGGCCGGTGGCCGCAGAGCGAAGCGCAGCGTCGCACAGCGTGGTGTTTCGCAGGTCCGACCGCCGATTGCAGTGGACGCCGCAGGTGGGCTCGCTGCTTGACCTCGCCGAACGCTGTGGCGTACGCGTGCCGACCGGCTGCCGTGTCGGCCAATGCGAGAGCTGCCTGCTGCCGGTTCTGGAAGGGCAGGTTGCCTACGACCTGCCGCTCGACGATGTCGAGGACGGCGCCTGCCTCGCCTGTCGCGCCGTACCCGTCACCGATGTCGTGCTGGACGCGTAGGCGCAGAATATTCCGGAGGGCTCGTCATGTCCGAAACACGCACCACAAGGCTGGCCGGCGAGGTGGCCGATATCCTCGGCGCGCTCGGCGTCGCGCCCTCCCTCACCACCGGCGGCGCACGTGCCGCACGCTCGCCGATCACGGGCGAGGTGGTCGGCCACGTCGCCGAATCGGGGCCGGCGGAGGCGCATGCAGCGATCGACCGGGCGCATGCGGCCTTCTTGAAGTGGCGCATGGTGCCGGCGCCGAAGCGCGGCGAACTGGTGCGTTGCTTCGGCGAGGAGCTGCGTGCGAGCAAGGCGGCGCTCGGGAAGCTGGTCTCCATCGAGGCCGGCAAGATCGGCTCCGAAGGGCTCGGCGAAGTGCAGGAGATGATCGATATCTGCGACTTCTCGGTCGGCCTGTCGCGCCAGCTCTACGGGCTGACGATCGCGACCGAGCGGGGCGAGCATCGGATGATGGAGACCTGGCATCCGCTCGGCGTCACCGGGATCATCTCGGCGTTCAATTTCCCGGTCGCGGTGTGGGCGTGGAACGCGGCGCTGGCGCTGGTCTGCGGCAACAGCATCGTCTGGAAGCCGTCGGAGAAGACGCCGCTCACCGCGCTCGCGACCGACGCCCTGTTCGCGCGCGCCGTGGCGCGGTTGCGCAACGAAGGCGGCGACGTGCCGGACGGTTTGTCGACCGTCCTGATCGGCGACCGCAAGGTCGGCGAGGTGCTGGTCGGGCATGAGCGCGTGCCGCTGGTGTCCGCGACCGGCTCCTGCACGATGGGCAGGGCGGTCGCGCCACGACTCGCCGCGCGATTTGCGCGGGCGATCCTCGAGCTCGGCGGCAACAACGCGGCGATCGTAGCTTCCAGCGCCGACCTCGATCTGACCTTGCGCGCGGTCGCGTTCGCCGCAATGGGCACCGCCGGCCAGCGCTGCACCAGCCTGCGCCGGTTGTTCGTGCACGAGGACGTCTATGGCCACTTCGTGCCGCGGCTGAAGAAGGCCTATGAATCCGTGACCGTCGGCAACCCGTTGCAGGACGGCATCCTGATCGGCCCCCTGATCGACGGCATGGCCTATCAGGCGATGCAGTCGGCCTTGGCCGAGGCGCAACGCGCCGGCGGCATCGTGTTCGGCGGCGAGCGGGTCAATGTCGGCGGCCATGGCGAGGCCTATTACGTGCGGCCGGCGCTGGTCGAGATCGCGAAACAGACCGCGACGGTGACGCAGGAGACGTTTGCCCCGATCCTCTACGTGATCGGCTACCGCGATTTCGACGCCGTGCTGGAATTGCACAACGCCGTGCCGCAGGGATTGTCGTCTTCGATCTTCACCAATGATCTGCGCGAGGCGGAGACATTCCTCTCCGCGCGCGGCTCCGATTGCGGCATCGCCAATGTCAATATCGGGCCGTCGGGCGCCGAGATCGGCGGCGCGTTCGGCGGCGAGAAGGAGACCGGCGGCGGCCGCGAGTCCGGTTCGGATGCATGGAAGGCCTATATGCGCCGCGCCACCAACACGGTGAACTACGGCCGTGCGCTGCCGCTCGCCCAGGGCGTGAAGTTCGACATCGGCTGAGAGTCGCCGCAGACACATCGGGGTCCGCCCGACCGCCCGGTTGAGCTTATCTCCACCGGACGTGTGCGCAGCTCAACCATTGTCATGCCGCGAGCGCAGGGTCGCACGTCAGGGTTACGCCCGCCATGCTTGCGACGGCGATCGTCGCCGGGATATCCCTTTCGAGGAGACAATCGAAAAAGGGAGGCAGCCGATCGCTGCGGACGCCTCAACCGTGGCTGGCGCCGCGGCCATGGCGGAATGAAAGGAAGCCGGACATGCGCGCGATGCTGGAGGACAAGGACGCGATCCGCGAGCTGTTGGCCGAGTATTGCTTCCGGCTCGACGGCTACCGGCTGCGCGAGCTTGGCGAATTGTTCACCGACGGCGGCGAGTGGGTGTCGCGCAATGGCCGCGCCACCGGCCCGGCGCAGATCGAGGCGCTGCTGACGAGCATCGTCCCGCCGCCCGCGGCCGGCACCCGTCGCAAGCATTTCACCACCAACATCATCATCCGCCTTGATGGCGACGATGCGAGCGTGATCTCGAACTTCCTGGTCATTCTCGACAAGGCGGCTGGCCCCACGCCGACCGTCGCCGGGACCTATGAGGACGTCGTGGTAAGGCACGGCGGCGCCTGGAAATTCCGCTCTCGCGTCCTCTCTCACGACATTGCCGGCGACAACGGGCTGCTGCGCTGATTCCCGACCTGGGCCGCCTGATCATGGGAACCGATCGCTCCACCCACGCTTTGGTGTGTTGCGGCGGAGGTTCCGCATGGCACTATTCCGCCGGCTTTCGAGGGAGGAACCAAGATGGCGGAAGAGAGGAAGCCCGCGGGTCCGGACCTAGTTCAGGGCGTCGAAGCCAAGGATTTCAACAACGACAAGCTGCTCGGTCATGTCGGCAAGGATGACGTGCTGCTGGTGCGCGCCGGCGCGGACATCTTCGCGATCGACGCCTATTGCAGCCACTATCACGGACCGCTTGCCGATGGCCTTGTGACCGGTGACAGCGTCCGTTGCCCATGGCACCACGCTTGCTTCAGCTTGCGCAGCGGCGAAGCGGTCCGTGCGCCGGCGCTGTCGCCGTTGTCAGTCTGGCAGGTGGAGCAGGAGGGCGGCCGCATCTTCGTCCGTCGCAAGCAGGAAGCGGCGAAGCCGAGGAAGGCGGCGGCCGATGCGCCGCGCCGGATCGTGATCGTCGGTGGCGGCGCCGCCGGTTTCGCCGCGGCCGAGATGCTGCGGCGCGAAGGCTTTGGCGGCGAGGTCACGATGCTGAGCAATGATGGCGCGGCGCCGGTCGACCGGCCCAACCTGTCCAAGGATTATCTCGCCGGCAGTGCGCCGGAGGATTGGTTGCCGCTGCGCCCGGATGAGTTCTATGACGAGGTCAACATCGATCTACGGCTCAACACCAATGTCGCATCGATCGATGCAAAGGCGCGGCAGGTGGTGCTGGACGGCGGCAAGGCCATGACCTACGATCGCCTTCTGTTGGCGACAGGGGCCGAGCCCGTGCGGCTGCCGATCCCCGGTGCGGATACAGCGCATGTGCATCTGCTGCGGACCGTCGCCGACTCCCACGCCATCATCGCCTCGACCAAGGGTGCGAAGCGTGCCGTTGTGATCGGTGCGAGCTTCATCGGCCTGGAGGTCGCCGCTTCCTTGCGCGCCCACGAGATCGAGGTCCATGTGGTGGCGCCGGAGGCACGGCCGATGGAGCGCATCCTCGGGCCGGACATGGGCGACTTCGTCCGCCGGCTGCACGAGGAGCATGGCGTCGTCTTCCATCTCGGCGACACCGTCACCGCAATCGACGGCAGGCGCGCCACGCTGAAGAGCGGCGGCACGCTCGAAGCCGACCTCGTCGTGGTCGGGGTCGGCGTGAAGCCGCGCCTGGCATTGGCGGAGCAGGCGGGGCTCGCGATCGATCGCGGCGTCACCGTGAACGCTCACCTCGAGACCAGCGTAGCCGGCATTTATGCTGCCGGCGACATCGCGCGCTGGCCCGATCCGCACTCCGGCGAGAACATCCGCGTCGAGCATTGGGTGGTGGCCGAGCGCCAGGGCCAGACCGCCGCGCGCAATATGCTCGGTGCGCGCGAGGCCTTCGATGCCGTGCCGTTCTTCTGGAGCCAGCACTACGACGTCCCGATCAACTATGTCGGCCATGCCGAAAAATGGGACGAGATCGCAATCGACGGTAACATCGCCGCCCGCGACTGCCTGCTGCGCTACAGGCGGAACGGCCGCGTGCTCGCGGTGGCCTCGATCTACCGCGATCTCGACAGCCTCAAGGCCGAGCTCGCGATGGAGCGGGGTGAGAAGGTGTGAGGGGTCGGATGCACTATCCAAATGCGTAGCGTGGGCAAAGCGAAGCGTGCCCACCATTCAAGACCAATGCTGTCGAGAGAATGGTGGGCACGGCGCTGCCGCGCCTTTGCCCACCCTACGCGCTGCGGATTCATTGTTGCACCTCACGCCGGCGCCACCTCGAACATGCAGTGATCGTGGTTTCCTTCGCCGGCACAATAGAGCTCGGTCGCCTGCGCCTTGCCCTTGCGCGCGGCTTTCTCCGTCACATAGTCCAGCGCGCCCTCGAACCAGGCCGAGAACATGTAGCAGCACTTGCGCCTGTCTCGCACATGCACCGGATCGATCAGCGCCGAATGACGCACGACGATCCGGGCGGTGCCGGCTTCGGGTGACAGCTCGGCGATTTCGAACTGGGCCCAGCCGCGCTGCGACAGCCGTCGCAGATAGTGCCGAAAGACCTCCGCGCCATCGAGGCCGTGAAAGGCCGCTTCCTTCTCGCACCAGAAATAGGCCGAGCGGTAGCCCGCCGGCCGCAAGACCTCTTCGAGCTTCCCGGGCCCCAGCACCGCCTCGACCGCGTAATGATTGTTGAGGAAGAAATGCTGCGGCACCAGGATCATCGGCAGCGCATCCACCGACCAGCGGCCGGTCGCCTCATCCACCTGAATGTCGATTGCGGGTTTTGCCATGCTCATGCCCCCCACACCGTGCGCAGCAGGTTCAGCCAGTTCAGCCCGATCACGCGCTCGATCCGCGCAGTCGTCCAGCCGCGGCGTGCCATCGTCGCGGTGATGTTCGGCCATTCGCCGATGGTGCGGATGCCCTCCGGATTGATCACCTCGCCAAAGTCGGTGAGCTTGCGCGCATAACCCTTGTCATGAGTGATCCAGTCGAAGAACGGCCGGCCATAACCCTGAGTGAAGTCGGTGCCGACGCCGACATTCTCCTCGCCACAGCGATCGATCACGTACTCGATCGCCTCGACGAAATCGTCGACCCTCGAAGCCGGGCCCTTCTTCAGGAACGGCGGGAACATCGTGACGCCGACGAAGCCGCCGTGGTCGACGATGAACTTGAGCTGCGCGTCGCTCTTGTTGCGCGGATGCGCCTTCAGCCCGGACGGCAGGCAGTGCGAATAGGCCACGGGCTGCTTCGAGGCGAGGATGACGTCCTCGCTGGTCCTGGCGCCGACATGGGAGAGGTCGCAGAGGATGCCGAGCCGGTTCATCTCGGCGATCACCTCGTGCCCGAAATCGGAGAGACCGCCGTCCTTCTTCTCGTAGCAGCCGGTGCCGACCAGGTTCTGCGTGTTGTAGGCGATCTGCATGATGCCGACGCCGAGCTCCTTGAACAGGCCGAGATAGCCAAGCTGATCCTGGATCCCGCTCAGGTTCTGCCAGCCGAGGATGATGCCGGTCTTGCTCTCGGCCTTGGCGCGCCGGATGTCGGCCGTGGTGTAGACCTGGGTGATCAGGTCGGCGTTGTCGCGAATCCACTGCTTCCAGCGCATCACGTTGCGCATGGTCTCGGTAAATCCTTCCCAGACGCAGCAGGTGCAGTTCGCGGCAGTGAGCCCGCCCTTGCGCATATCCTCGAACACGGCGCGGTCGAAGTCCGAGATGATCAGGCCATCGATAACGATCGACTTCGCATGCAGGTCTATGGACATCATGGCTCCTCGAGGCCGAGCCGGCTCGGCCGTTCATGGAAAGTATCGTTCCGACGGGAGCTTCCGCATAGAACGCATGCGGCTCTCGGATGGTACATTTGCGGCACGCCTGCTCGCGAGGGACCGTCGCGAGAATATCAGGGAGGCGATGTGAAATCTGGCCGTTGTGCCGGCGTCAAACGCTGCTAAGATTCGCTGCAACGGAGCTAGAGTCATGCGTAGGGGCAAGCTGGGGGAACCGGGCCCGAAGGCGGCGGGCAGGGCAGGCAATACGTCGCTTTCAGTCGGTTTCGTGCTGTTGCCGAATTTCACGCTGGTCGCCTTTTCTCTCATCGTCGATCTGCTCAGGCTTTCCGCCGACGAAGGGGATCGCAGCCGGCCGGAACGCTGCTCCTGGAGCGTGCTCGGCGCCGACCTCAATCCGATCAACGCGAGCTGCGGCCTCCAGGTCGTGCCGTGGGAGACATTCTCGCAGCCGGAGCGGTTCGACTACATCGTCGTGGTCGGCGGCCTCCTGTACGACGGCATGGAATACCATCCCGCAATGCTGAAGTTCCTGCAGGATGCCGCCGCGGCCAATGTGCCCGTCGCCGGAGTCTGCACCGGCAGCTTCGCGCTGGCTGCGGCGCAGCTCCTCGCCGGGCGGAAATGCTGCGTGAGCTGGTACCACTTCCTCGATTTCGCCGAGCGCTTCACCAGCATCATGCCGGTGGCCGACCAGCTTTTCGTGATTGATGGCAATTTCATCACCTGCGCCGGCGGCATCGCCGCGCTCGATCTCGGCGCCTGGATGGTGGAGCGTCATCTCGGCCCGGGCCGGGCACAGAAGGCGCTGCACATCATGCTGACCGACAAGGCGCGATCGGCGCTCGATGCCCAGCCGCAGCCGCCGGGCGTCGGCCTCGTCGCGGACGCGCGGGTGAAGCGCGCGATGCTGATGATCGAGCAGAACCTGTCGACGCCGCCCAAGGTGCAGGAGATCGCGTCCTCGATCGGGCTGTCGAAGCGCCAGCTCGAGCGCCTGTTCCGCAAGGTCGCGGGCAAGAGCATCCAGGAATTCTCGCGCGACCTGCGAATCTACTACGGCCTGTGGCTGCTCGCGAACTCCAGCAAGAGCATCACCGCAGTCGCTGCCGAAAGCGGCTTCGCCGATCCGTCGCATTTCAACCGGCTGTTCCGCGCCACCTTCGGCTGCCCGCCCTCGGTGCTGCGCAAGGAAAGCCCGGCGACGATCCGCGCCATCATTCAGCGTCGCAAGATCGCGGGCAATGTCGTCGCCGCGGCCGAGGCGGCGAATGCGCCGGCCTTGCAGCCCGAAGCCGGCGAGGGGGCGGGCTTCCTGCATCACGAGCGGCGGCCCTATCTGCAGTGAGGCGGTTCAACCCGGCTCATCTTCTCTGCGGCCAGCGAGACGTAGCGTGCGATGCGGCCGGTCGCAGCCAGGAATTTGGCCAGCGCCTCCTGCGAGAGTGAAGTCGTCCGGCTGTTGACGAGTGGATGGCAATTGACGGCGCTCGCGGCTCCGAGCCGGTCGTCGAGCAGGAGCTCGACCCGGTGCCCGGTGTCGTTCACGACGGCGAGCAGCGACACCGAGCCGGGCTCGATGCCGAGCATCTCCCTGAGCGCCTCCGCCGAGCCGAACGACAATCTGCCCCTGGCGCCGATCTGCTTGCCCAGCGCCTTGAGGTCGATCACCGCGTCCTCGTCGGTGACGAACAGGAAGTAGTTCTTCTTGGCGTCGCGCAGGAACAGGTTCTTGGTGTGCAGGCCTGCGATCTTGCCGCGCAGGTTCCTCGATTCTTCTACCGTAAACACGGGCGGATGCTCGATGGTCGGCGCGGGGATGCCCTTGTCTTCGAGCAGCTTGAGCAGTGCGTCGCTCCTGGTCGTGTCCATCGCGTTGCCGTCCGTTAATCGCGTTCAATCCGACCCTTCACTGCCTTGCACGGCTCGGCTTGACAAGGCCGCACCGGCCCATGTCGCCTTTATCCAACGGCCCTGACGGAGGGATGCTGGCCAATTTCGCTCCGATCGCGGTAATGTCGGACGTCATCGAAACGGGCCGCAATGAGAAAATTCTCTGCATTTGCCTTGCTGCGCGAGGGGCTATCCGGCCAGGCGGGCTGGCAGCGGCAGTGGCGCTCGCCCGAGCCGAAGCCGCGCTATGACGTCGTCATCGTCGGCGGCGGCGGTCACGGCCTCGCCACCGCCTTCTATCTCGCCGAGCGGCACGGCATCCGCGACGTCGCGGTGGTGGAAAAGGGCTGGATCGGCGGCGGCAACACCGGCCGCAACACCACCATCATCCGCTCGAACTATCTCCATGACGAGAGCGCTGCGATCTACGAGCACGCGGTCAAGCTCTGGGAAAATCTCGCGCAGGCGCTGAACTACAACGTGATGTATTCGCCGCGCGGCGTGCTGATGCTGGCGCACAACACGCACGACATCCAGAGCCTGAAGCGGCATGTGCACGCCAACCGCCTCAACGGCATCGACAATGAATGGCTGTCGCCGCAGCAATGCAAGGCATTCTGCCCGCCGCTGAACATCGATCGTGCCATGCGCTACCCGATCCTCGGCGGCGCCTTGCAGCGCCGTGGCGGCACCGCCCGGCACGACGCGGTGGCGTGGGGTTACGCGCGGGCGGCCTCCGCGCGCGGCGTCGATATCCTGGAGAATTGCGAGGTGACAGGCATCCGCCGCGGCGCGTCCGGCGCGATCGAAGGCGTCGAAACCTCGCGCGGTTTCATCGGCGCGAACAAGGTCGGCGTGGTCGCGGCCGGCCATACCAGCGTGATCATGAACATGGCCGGCGTGCGTTTGCCGCTGGAGAGCTTTCCGTTGCAGGCGCTGGTGTCCGAGCCGGTCAAGCCGGCATTTCCCTGTGTCGTGATGTCCAACACCATCCACGCCTATATTTCTCAATCCGACAAGGGTGAGATGGTGATCGGCGCGGGCACCGACGCCTATACGTCCTATTCGCAACGCGGCGCGCTGCATATCGCGACCCACACGCTGGATGCGATCTGCGAACTGGTGCCCGTGTTCCGGCGCCTGCGGATGCTGCGCAACTGGGGCGGCATCGTCGACGTGACGCCGGACCGCTCGCCGATTCTCGCCAAGACGCCGGTGCCCGGGCTCTACGTCAATTGCGGCTGGGGCACCGGCGGCTTCAAGGCGACGCCCGGGTCCGGCGACGTCTTCGCCTGGACCATCGCCAAGGACGCGCCGCATCCGATCAACGCACCCTTCACCATCGAGCGTTTCCGCGAGGGCGTGCTGATCGACGAGGCGGCGGCCGCCGCCGTGGCGCATTAGCGGCGAGGCGCGTGATGCTCCTGATCAAATGCCCCTGGTGTGGCGAGCGGCCCGAGCTGGAATTTTCCTATGGCGGTGAGGCGCATATCGCGCGGCCCGCGGACCCTACGCGCCTCGACGACGAGCAGTGGGCAGCGTTCCTCTACTTCCGCAACAATCCGAAAGGATTGCACGCCGAGCGCTGGCGCCATGTCCATGGCTGCGGGCGCGTCTTCAACGCGCAGCGCGACACCGTCTCCGACGCGATCGTGGCGACCTACAAGGCCGGCGAGAAGCCGCCTGGCCAGAGCGGGTCGTCGCCATGAGGGGCCATTACCGGCTCGCCAGCGGCGGCCGCATCGATCGCGGCAAGCCGCTCGCGTTTACCTTCGACGGCAAGCGCTATGCCGGTTTTGCCGGCGACACGCTGGCGTCCGCGCTGATCGCCAATGGTGTGCATCTCGTGGGCCGCTCGTTCAAATATCACCGGCCGCGCGGCATCCTGACGGCGGGCGCCGATGAGCCGAACGCGCTGGTCGCGGTCGGCACGGACGAGGCGCGACGGACGCCGAATCTCCGCGCCACCCAGGTCGAGCTCCATGACGGTCTCGTGGCGGAAAGCCAGAACCGCTGGCCTTCGCTGTCTTTCGATCTGGGCGGCATCAACGAGATGTTCGCGGACTTCCTCCCCGCGGGCTTCTACTACAAGACCTTCATGTGGCCGCGCTCGTTCTGGAAGCGGCTCTACGAGCCGCTGATCCGCCGCGCCGCCGGCCTTGGCCGGGCGCCGCGCGAGCCCGATCCGGATCGCTACACGCAGCTCTATGCGCATTGCGATGTGCTCGTGGTGGGGGCTGGGCCCGCCGGGCTGGCCGCCGCGCTTGCGGCGGGGCGATCGGGGGCAAAAGTCATCATCTGCGACGAGCAGGCCGAGATGGGCGGCACGCTGCTGGCAGACACCGCGGCCATGATCGACGGGGCTTCCGCGGCCGACTGGCTCGCGACGACGCTGCAGGGATTGGCCGCGAGCGCCAACGTGACTCTGCTGCCGCGCACCACGGCGTTCGGCTGGTATCCGCACAATTTCCTCGGCCTGAGCCAGCGCGTGACAGATCATCTCGCAGTGAAAGACACGAAATGGCCGCGTGAACGGCTCTGGCAGGTCCGTGCGCGCGAGGTCGTGCTGGCGACCGGCGCCATCGAGCGCCCTCTGGTGTTTCCCGGCAACGACCGCCCCGGCATCATGATGGCCGAGGCGGCGCGCACCTATGTCAACCGTTACGGCGTGCGGCCGGGCAACCGCGCCGTCGTCCTCACCGCCTGCGACAGCGCCTATCGCGCGGCGCTGGACCTGAAGGCCGCCGGCGTTGAGATCGCCGTCGTGGCCGATCTGCGCCCCGAGCCGCAGGGGGCGTGGGTTGCGCAGGCCCGCGATGCCGGCATCGAAGTGCGCGCCGCCACCTGCGTTGCCGGGACCGGCGGGCGGTTGCGCGTCAACTCGGCGCAGCTTGCGCCGACATCGGGCGGCCCGGCGGAGACCATCGCCTGCGATCTCGTGCTGATGTCGGGCGGTTTCACGCCGAGTGTGCACCTGTTCTCGCAATCCCGTGGCAGACTCGCGTTCGACGAAGAACTGCAGG
>NZ_JAFAVV010000500.1 GCF_019242285.1 Bradyrhizobium sp. | reverse complement strand
AGTTCTTCGACAGTGACGAGGCGCCATGGAACTACATGATGGCAGTCGCTCTGGTCTACTGCCTGCCGCCGATCGCGATTTACTTTGCGTTGCGCCGTTTCACGTGGTTTGACCGGGCGCATACCGACATCCGACGATAGCGCTTCTCGCTGTCGCCGGTCGTCGCGGACCGAGAGGACCGGCGCCGGGCCGGCGGATCGGGATGGAACAAGGCGATCCTGCTGGCCACGATCGTCGATCGGGTCGTAAGCCGGCGTATCCGCGGGCGGAGGAGAAGATGTCGAGGGCTTTGCGCATTGCGCATGGAGCGTTTGGACGGGTGGCGCTTCTCGACATGGACTATTCGCTGGTGCGTCATGCCCATCCGCATTGTCACGTCCTGCTCAAGGTCGAGGGCGCCGACACGCAGTTCCTGGTCGATGATGCGATTTGTCCGTTGACGGATCGCAACGCGGTCCTGGTCAATGGCTGGCAGCCGCACAGCTACCTCCATGTGCCCGATCGCCCGCGGACGCTGATCCTGGCGCTCTACGTCGAACCGGAATGGCTGCAGATCTTCAGGCCGGGATGGGTTGCGAGCGGCGGCCCGGGATTCTTCAGCCAACCCAGCGGCGAAATATCGCCGTCCATCCGCAGCCTGACCATGAATCTGGCAGCCGACATGATGGCCCGTCCCGATTGCTGCACCGCGCACGAGGAAACGTTGTCAGACCTGATGATCGCGGTGATCGAGCGCTTTTCACCATGGAGAAGCTTTCCGGCCTCGATCCGGGAGCTGCGCGCGGCTTCGGGATCGGCAGACTGGCGCATCCTGCGCGTCATCGCGGTAATGCGCCGCGAGATTACCCGGCCTGAGGACATCGGCGGCTGGGCGAAGCAGGCCGGGCTGTCACGCGCGCATTTCTTCCGCCTGTTCGAATCCTCGATCGGCATTTCGCCAAAGGTCTACATGAACGTGTTGAGGATGGAGCGTGCGGTCGAGCTCGTGCTGAACCGCCCGCAATCGCTGTGCGAGATCAGCTCGGAGCTGGGTTTTGCGGAGCCCGCCCATTTCACCCGGTTCTTCCGGAATCACGCCGGCGTCGGCCCGCGGGAGTTCCGCAACGTCTCCCGTCTCGCCCATTGATGGCTCCGATGAGCAAAATGAGACGCGCTGGTAAGTTTTGAGACCTGTCGGCATGGCGGGCCCACGCCACCGCTGACTACGTTTCTTCCAAGTGTGGAAAAGCGCGATGGGAGAAGCCCCTCGAATGAACCTCAGCGCCACGGCCGGTGCACCGACGGGCAGACCGTGGATCGGTCAGTCGATTCCGCGCGTCGAGGATCCGGCGCTGCTGTCGGGCCGTGCACGCTTCATCGACGACGTCGGTGTGCGCCCGGGCGCGCTGCATGCCGCCATCCTGCGCTCGCCGCATGCCCATGCGAGGATCGTTTCCATCGACGCCGCAGCGGCTCGGCAGGCGCGTGGCGTTGTCGCCGTGCTGACCGGTGAGGATATCAAGGCCCTGACCGCAAGCCTCGTCGTCGGCGTGAAGGCGCCGCTCGAATGCTGGCCGATCGCGATCGGCCGGGTGCGCTATGCCGGCGAGCCTGTGGCAATCGTGGTAGCTGAAAGCCGCTACCTCGCCGAGGACGCGATCGACCTGATCGACGCGCAATATGAGGCGCTGCCCGCGGTTGTCGACCCGGTCCGCGCAATGAGTGCCGGCTCCACGCTCCTGCATGAAGGCTTTCCGAACAACATTGCGAGCGACCGCTCGTTCAAATATGGCGATCCCGACCGGGCCTTTGCCGAGGCCAAACGCATCGTTACGGTGTCGATCCGCTACCCACGCAATTCCTGCACGCCGATCGAGACCTATGGCGTGGTTGCCGAATACGATCCGGGTGAGCAGGCCTATGACGTGCTCGCCAATTTCCAGGGGCCGTTCAGCATCCATGCGGTGCTGTCGCGCGCCTTGAAGGTGCCCGGCAACCGGCTGCGGTTGCGGACGCCGCCGGATTCGGGCGGCAGCTTCGGCGTCAAGCAGGGCGTCTTTCCCTACATCGTTCTGGTCGCGGCCGCCGCTCGTGCGACGGGTCGCCCGGTCAAATGGATCGAGGACCGGCTCGAGCATCTGACCGCATCCGTGTCGGCGACCAACCGCGCGACGACGCTGCGCGCGGCGGTCGCGGATGACGGCAGGATTCTCGCGCTCGACTGGGACCAGGTCGAGGATTGCGGCGCCCATCTCCGGGCGCCGGAGCCCGCCACGCTCTATCGCATGCACGGCAATCTAACCGGGGCCTATGACATCCCCCATGTCGCGGTGCGCAACCGCGTGGTCGTCACCAATAAGATGCCGACCGGGCTGAACCGCGGCTTTGGCGGTCCGCAGGTCTATTTCGCGCTGGAGCGGCTGATTCAACGGATTGCCGTCGAGCTCACGCTCGATCCCGTTGAGGTCATTTCGCGCAACCTCGTGCCCGCCAATGCCTTCCCCTATCGCACCGTGACCGGCGCGCTGCTCGATTCCGGCGATTACCAGACGGCGCTTGCGCGCGCGGTCGACGAGGGTGGCCTGGCCGAGTTGAAGGCGCGCCGTGACAAGGCGCGGGCCGAGGGACGAATCTACGGCATCGGCTTCGCCGCCGTGGTCGAGCCGAGCGTGTCGAACATGGGCTACATCACGACCGTGCTGACGGCCGCGGAACGGCGCAAGGCCGGGCCCAAGAACGGCGCACAGGCCACCGCGACGGTCTCGATCGATCCGGTCGGCAGCGTGTCGGTACATGTGGCCTCCGTGCCGCAGGGCCAGGGACATCGCACTGTGCTCGCCCAGGTCGTCGCCGACGTGCTGGGACTGACGCCCGGCGATATCAGAGTGAACGCCGAAATCGACACCGCCAAGGACGCCTGGTCGATCGCCTCGGGCAACTACGCCAGCCGTTTCGCACCGGCCGTTGCCGGCACCGCCAAGATCGCTGCGGAACGCCTGGCCGGGCGGCTCGCGCGCGTCGCCGCCGCAGGCCTGAACACCGAGAGTGACGACATCATTCTCGCCGGCGGCTTCGCGCGGTCGAGGCGCAATCCCGATAACAGGTTGCCCTTCTCGCGGATCGCCGCCCTCAGCCACTGGTCACCGGGCGCGCTGCCCGATGACGTCGGCCATACCATCCGCGAGACCGCGTTCTGGACTCCTCCCGAGCTCACACCGCCGGATGAACAGGATCGCGTCAACTCGTCGCTCTGCTACGGCTTCATCTTCGATTTCTGCGGGATCGAGATCGATCGCGTCACCCTGCAGCCGAGGATCGATCGTTACGTCACCATGCATGATTGCGGCACGATCCTGCATCCCGCGATGGTGGACGGCCAAGTCCGCGGCGGCTTTGCGCAGGCGCTCGGCGCCGCCCTTTACGAAGAATACGCGTATACGCCCGACGGTTCTTTCCTGAGCGGGACCTTTGCCGACTATCTGGTGCCGACGGTAGCGGAAGTGCCGGAGCCGCTGATCCTGCATATGCAGACCCCCTCGCCGTTCACACCGCTAGGCTCCAAGGGCGTCGGCGAAGGTAATTGCATGTCGACGCCGGTCTGCATCGCCAACGCGGTCGCGGACGCGCTCGGTGTCGCTGACGTCGAGCTGCCACTGCTGCCGGCGCGCCTCGCTGAAACCGTCCGCGGCGCCGAAGCGGCGGCTCCGCCCGGCAAGCACAATACACCCAAAGGCGATCGCAGATTGTCCGGCAAGGGTGGCGCGCGAGTCGCAGCCGCGCCGGAACAGGTATGGTCGATGTTGCTGGATCCGGCGACGCTGGCCGCAGTGATCCCGGGCTGTCGCGGCGTGAAGAGGATCTCGGATACGGATTTCAAGGCGGACGTGACGATCGGGGTCGGCCCGGTCAAAGGCGATTACCGCGCGCGGGTGACGCTGTCCGACCTCGATCGGCCGAATGCCGTCACGCTGACAGGCACCCTTGACGGCGCGCTCGGGTTCGGCTTCGGCAAGGGCCGCATCACCCTTGCTCCGGCCGCGGATGGTGGAACCAGTGTGCACTACCGCTACGAAGCCGAGATCGGCGGCAAGGTGGCCAGCATCGGCGGCCGGCTGCTCGATGGGGCCGCTCGCGTCATCATCGGCCAGTTCTTCTCAAGCCTGGCGCGGCAGGCCGGCGCGACTGCCGCAGAAAGCAAGATCACGGCCGCGTGGTCGAGGCTGTGTCGATGGCTGGGAGGCCGGCGATGAAACCGGCAGCCTTCGACTATGTGCGCGCCGAGAGCCTCGATGAGGCTCTGGAAGTGCTTCGCACCGAAGGCAGCGATGCGCGCATCATCGCCGGCGGACAATCGTTGATGCCGATGCTCAACATGCGGCTTGCCAGACCGCGCGTGCTCGTCGACATCATGCACCTGGAAGAGCTTCGCAAGATCGAAGTGCAGCGAGGCAGGATCGCCGTCGGGGCGGCGGTCCGGCAAGCAGAGCTTCTGGAATGGCCGCCGCTGAGACGCGAGCTGAAGCTGTTGTCGCTCGCCCTGCCCTGGACCGGGCATGCGCAGACGCGAAGCCGCGGCACCATCTGCGGCTCGGTCGCGCATGCCGATCCCAGCGCCGAGATACCGCTGACGCTCCTGGCGCTCGGTGGCGATATCGTGCTGCGGAGTGCAAAGCGACTTCGTCGCGTCGCGGCGCGCGACTTCTTTCTCGGCATGATGGTGACCGATCGCAACGATGACGAACTGATCGAGGCGGTGCAATTTCCAGCGGCCGACGGGCGACGCTGTGCCTTCCGCGAAGTGGCGCGGCGGCACGGCGATTTTGCCATCGTCGCCTGTGCCGCCGTTGCAACCGATCGCGGGGTGCGGCTGGCCGTGGGCGGCGTCGCCGACATCCCGGTCGCTCGCGAGTTCGACGCGCGGGTCGGCGACGCACTCGAGGACGCCCTCAATGCCTTCGCCTGGGACCTCGACGCGCGCGACGATCTTCATGCGACCGCTCGCTATCGGCGCGACCTGGTGCGGATGATCGGCCGCGAGTTGATCACGGAGGTGATGCAGTGACACGATTGAGTGCCGAACAACGTCACCGCGTCCGTTTCACGCTCAATGGCGATGCAGTCGATCGCAATTGCGAGCCGCGGCTGCTCCTGAGCGACTTCGTCCGCCACGAGATTGGCGCAACCGGCACCCATGTCGGCTGCGAACACGGCGTCTGCGGCGCCTGCACCGTGACCATCGACGGCCGGCCGGCTCGCGCCTGCCTGACGCTCGCGCTGCAGGTCGAGGGTTGCGAGATCAGGACCGTGGAGGGTCTTTCCGACAAGCAAGGCCGTCTCGGCGTGCTGCAGTCCGCCTTTCGGCGCAACCACGCCCTGCAATGCGGGTTCTGCACCGCCGGCATCCTGATGTCGCTCGACGCGCTGTTTGCACAGAACCGGCAAGCCGGCGAGACCGAAATCCGCGATGTGCTGACAGGACATCTCTGCCGCTGCACCGGCTATGCGCCGATCGTCAAAGCCGCGATGGAAGCCGCGGCCGAGATGAGGGAAGAAACCAGACGCGAGGTGGCCGATGCTTGACCTCGGCACCAGCTTCCTCGCCAGCGTGGCGCGCGATCCCGATGCGTTGGCGTTGATCGATGGCGAGGTGCGATTCACCTACGCCGAATGGCTGTGCAAGATATCGTCGTTGGCGACCGCCTTCGATCGAATGGGATTGAGGCCAGGCGACCATCTGCTCACTGCACTGCAAAACAATTGGCAGGCGGCGACGGTGCATTGGGCCTGTCAATTGGCGGGCTTGATCATCACGCCGATCAACTGGCGCGTGACTGCCGACGAGCTCGATTTCTGCATCGAGGACTCGCAAAGCCGTGCCCTGATCTATCAGGACGTCTCCGAACGGGCGATTGCAGCCTCGGCCCGGGCACCGGGTCTGATCGTGATGCGCGCGGGTTCAAGCTCCAGCAGGACGAGCGAAGTCCTGCTCGACGCGCTCTGCAACGAGGCGACACCCCGGACGACCGCACGCGTTTCATCCGAAGCCTGGTCGGTGATGCTCTACACATCGGGGACGACCTCCCGTCCGAAGGGAGTACCGCGCCGCCATCATGCCGAGCGCGCGGCGGGCATCGCCCATGTCGCGCAGAATCTCTATCGCCGCGGCGAGCGAACGCTCGGCGTGATGCCGCTCTATCACACGATGGGCGTGCGCTCCCTGATCGCGATGTCGCTGATCGGCGGAGCCTTCGTCTGCCTGCGCAGGTTCGATGCGACCAGCGCGCTCGAGCTGATCGCATCCGAAGGCATCAGCAACCTCTATCTGGTGCCGACGCTCTATCACGACCTCGTCCATTGCGACGCCTTCGCGCGATCCGACCTTTCCAGCGTCCGTAAGCTGGGCTTCGCCGGCGCGTCGATGACGGACGGGCTGCTGCAGAAGCTTGCAGAAGCTTTCCGGCCCGAGCTCTTCGTCAATCATTATGGCAGCTCGGAAATCTACACCTTCACCATCGATCAGAATGCGTCCGCAAAACCGGGCTCGGCCGGCAGGGCCGGCATCAACCAGCAGGTGAAGGTGGTCAGGCTCAATGCGACGTCGGTCAAGGACACTGCTGCGATTGGTGAGGAAGGTGAGATTGTAGCGCTGCTCGCCGGAGATGAATCGTTCGAAGGATACTGGCGGCGGCCGGATGCCGATGCGCGCGCGATCCGCGAAGGTTGGTACTTCACCGGTGACACCGGCTATGTCGACGCCGACGGCGATCTTTTCGTGACCGGCCGCGTCGACGACATGATCGTCACCGGCGGCGAGAATGTTTCGCCGATCGAGATCGAGAGCTGCCTGTCGTTGCATCCCGCGGTGTTCGAAGCCGCCGTCGTCGGCCTGCCCGACGAACGCTGGGGCAAGGTGGTCACCGCCTTCGTCAAGCGCGCAGGGCCGGTGACCGAGCACGAGCTCGACCAATATTGCCGCGAATCCGGACTCGCCGCCTTCAAGCGTCCGCGCGGCTTCGTGTTCGTCGATGCCATCCCGAAATCCCCGGTCGGCAAGCTGCTGCGGCGGCTCCTCGTGACCGGCGAATACCAGGTCGAATCCATGCCGCCGCCCAACGCGGCGTAACCCTCCCTTCAAAACCAGGACGAACACATGACCGCTTACGAATTCGTCGATCACCGCCTCTCGAAGCTGGACGGCTTCCAAGTCGAAATCGACCCGGCTCACGAGCGCGCGGACGTCATTCTCAACCGCCCGCCCTTCAACATCGTATCGATGCCGCAGCGCGACCAGTTGCGGCTGGTGTTCGAGACCCTCGATCAGGATGACCGCGTGCGCGTCATCGTCGTACGCGCGATCGGCGAGCACTTTTCCAGCGGTGGCAATATCGGCGGTTTCATGGAGGCGACGCCGGAGACCGTGTCCAAGCTCGCCTGGAATATCGCCTCGCCCGCGCGCTGCACGAAACCCGTGATCGCTGCCAATCGCGGCTACTGCTTCGGCGTCGGCTTCGAGCTTTCGCTGGCCTGCGACTTCCGCATCGTCTCCGACACCGCACAATTCGCCCTGCCCGAGCAGAAGCTCGGCCAGATCCCCGGATCTGGCGGGTCGGCTCGGTTGCAGAAGATGATCGGCATCACGCGGACCAAGGACATCGTGATGCGCTCCAGGCGCATCCCCGCGCGCCAGGCGCTGGAATGGGGCATCGTCACCGAGTGCGTCGCCGACAAAGACCTCGAAGCTGCCACCGACAGGTTGGTCGACGAATTGCGGATCTTTTCACCGGTCGCGCAGCGTACTGCCAAAAAGCTTCTCAACGACACTGAAGACTCGACACTCGCGATCGCAATCGAGCTCGAAGGGCATTGCTACAGCCGCCTGCGTCAATCGGAAGATTTCAAGGAAGGCGTTGAGGCCTTCAATGCCAAGCGGCCGCCGAAATTCATCGGCCGCTGATCGGCCGCCTTGCTCGGTTGGCTTGCCGCGCGGCCTGATCGTCCTCACGCAGGCAACGTCGGTCGAGATGCGGCGTCGACACCGGCCGGACCATCCATACGCCGGCACGGCCTTGTTCTGGCTCAGCATACTTCTGTGGCTGGGATTGATGGATTTCTTGACCCGGACGTGATCTTCAGTTCGAACTTCAATTCGTCCTGGCGTCAAGCGTTGTGCGCTCCTTTTTGACGTCGTCCTCGCTGACGGGTGGCGCCTTACCCCAGTGGTTGCGGACATAGGTCGCAACTGCAGCCACCTGCGCGTCGTTCAGTTGCCAGCCGAAAGCGGGCATGGCCGGGCCGGTCGGCTCCCGGTCGGTCGCAACGCTCTGCGCACCCTGAAGTATCACGCGCAAGACCGTCGTGGGGTCTCCCGTGCCGACGGTTGCAGCCTGCGCGAGATTCGGAATGAGGCGGACGCTAGACGCCCCAACGCAACGCGGCGGTGTGAACCGGGGCATCCCAGAGGCTTCTCCTCTCGTCATCGAGCAGCGACACGGTCACCGAACAACCGGCCATATCCAGCGAAGTCACGAAATTGCCGACCAATGACCGCGCAATGGAACAGCCCACAGACTCCAGCCTCCCGCGTACGGCATGGTACATCAAATACAGCTCCGATAGGGGTGTTCCGCCGAAGCCGTTGATGAGAAGGATCGCCTCGCCGCGCAGGCGATCGCCGAGGTCGGCCGCGATCGCGCCGGTCATTTCCGCGGCGATCTCGTCGGCCGGCTTGAGCTTGACACGCCGTCGTCCCGGCTCACCGTGAATGCCGACCCCGACTTCCATCTCATCCTCGCCGAGATCAAAGGTTGGCCGGCCGGCCGCGGGAACGGTGCAGCTCGTCAGCGCAATGCCGATCGAGCGCGTGGCACCATTGACGCGATCACCGAGCGCCTTCAGCTCGGCAAGGGTGCACCCCTTTTCCGCGGCCGCGCCGACGATCTTTTCCACGATCAGCGTTCCCGCGACGCCGCGCCGCCCCGTCGAATAGGTCGAGGTCTCGACCGCTACGTCGTCATCGGTGATCACGGTCGCGATCGTCCTTCCCGACATCTCGCGCGCCATATCGAAGTTCATGACGTCGCCTTCGTAGTTCTTGACGATGAACAGCACGCCGGCCCCGGTGTCGGCGGCTTCCGCGGCAGCAAGGATCAGGTC